>JAFRGH010000008.1 GCA_017433945.1 Mogibacterium sp.
ATCTGTCTGTGTAAACTGTGATTACTACAGGAATGATCATTCCCTGCTGATCCTGAGTCTTTGCGTTGAACTGCTTGCAGAAGTCCATAATGTTAACGCTCTTCTGTCCGAGTGCAGGTCCGACTGGAGGTGCAGGTGTTGCTCCGCCGGCAGGGATCTGAAGCTTGATGTAGCCGTCGATCTTCTTTGCCATTATTCTCTCCTTTCCTGAGCCACGCGAGCTGCTTTCCGGGAAGAGCCCGGATCGCATTCGCGATATCCCATTTTTATATCGCTGCAGACTTCTTCAGTCTGTACGAACCGTTTCCGCTGAGCCGATGCATGCTGCAGATCCGCCGAACGCATTTCTGCGGATCTGTATCTGCCGCGGCTCACTATTTGAGTTTGCTCACCTGTGAAAATTCTATTTCTGCAGGCGTGTCTCTTCCGAACATCGATATCCTGACCTTGACGATCTGTTTCTCAGGATTTACCGCCTCTACGATACCGAGCTGGCCTTCGAATACGCCTCCGATGATGCGTACCGTATCTCCCTCTTCGATATCGAGCTCGATCCTGAGCTTCTCGATGCCCATTCTTACGATTTCCTCTTTGGTCAGAGGAATCGGGTCGGAGCCGTGTCCTACGAAGCCCGTGACGCCCTCTGTATTACGGACGAGGTACCAGGTCTCGTTGTTGACGATCATCTTGATGACGACATAGCCCGGATAGAGCTTGCGCGTCTTGACTCTCTTGACTCCGTCCTTGATCTCGATCCTTTCCTCGGTAGGAATTACGACCTCGTGGATGAGATCCTGCATTCCGCGGTAGTCGACCATTCTCTCGATGCTGGTCTTGACCTTGTTTTCATAGCCGGAATACGTGTGGACTACATACCATTTAGCGGTACCGTCTCCTCTCAGTCCCTCGCCTTCGAGTGGTGAAACAGATGTCTTGACCTGCTCTCTGCTCTCAGCTTCCCTGATAGGTGCAGCTGCCGCTGTTTCTGTCATTTCTGCCATTTGTAAACTCCTCAGTTAGGATAATGTGATTCCGAGGATGCCCTTGAGCGCTGCAAGGAATCCTGTATCGATCAGCCAGAAAGTGACCGCGAAGAACAGAACGCAGACTACTACGACTACAGTATCAGTAGTAAGTTCTTCCCTTGTAGGCCATACGACCTTGCGGAATTCCTGTCTTACGCCTCTCAGATAAGCGATAAGACCGCCCTTATTCTTTTTGCCCTGCTTAGGTGCGTTCTGAGCGTTCTGGCTTGTCTGCTTTGCGGAAGCCTTTGCCTGATTCTCAGCAGTTTTGGCCTGATTCTCAGTAGCGTTGTTGCTTCCATTGTTATTGTTAGCCATAATGTTTCTCCGTTGATCCAAGATAGATCTTAGTTAGTGATCGTGCTATTACTTTGTCTCCTTGTGGAGAGTCTCCTTGTTGCAGAACTTGCAATACTTCATGAGTTCGATCCTGTCAGGATTGTTTCTCTTGTTCTTCATTGTCTTGTAGTTTCTCTGCTTGCACTCTGTGCATGCAAGGATGACCTTCTGTCTTACTCCTGCTGCCATCTTTGTTCTCCTTATTATATAATGGTCATTGCTTATGGACTTTTGTCGAAAACTGCTTCTGAAAAATTGCGTCTTCTCAACCTAAAACTCGAAGCCCGGTCTCCCGTTCTCCGATTAAGCTCACTACAAAGTCGCCTAATAAATATACTCAAGGCCGCTGTCAATGTCAAGCGGTTTTTTGCCGCATTCTGTGATAAAATTCGTTATATTTCAGTCCGCGGCCGTGGACTGACGGCGGACTTTGCGCAGACTCCCCGCGAGCGCGGAGCGAACTACCAGAATGTCTGTCGATTCGTCAAAGAAGATACCCGCGAGCGCGGAGCGAACGCCGATGCTGTAATGCTGAATGAGTGTTATCTTTTTTACATCAACTTCGGAATGGAGTATTAATGTATAATTTGCAATTATAATGATTATACATTACCAAAGGACCGGATTATTAATGTAAAATTCATATAACAGCAATAATTACATTAACATCAGTAATGTAATTATCTCTAAACAAACGGATTTACATTAACACCTGATTGTTTTGGTAATGTGCATTTTGCAGAACCGGGGGATTTACATTACTAATATTGATTATCGGCTGCAAATCAAACTGTTCCCGGCCGTTAGGTCACGGTTAAAGCACGATTTTTACCTATCAATCGTGACGAGATACTTTCAGTTGAGACCTCAAGGCTTAGATCGGTCACGGTCAGACCGGAATTTTTAAGGATCAACCGTGACCGGATTCTCTCATCTGAGCTGTCGGCTCATCATTTGGTCACGGTTAAAGCACGTTTTTTACCTATCAATCGTGACGAGATACTATCAGTTGAGACCTCAGGGCTTAGATCGGTCACGGTCAGACCGGAATTTTTAAGGATCAACCGTGACCAAACGCTCTCAACAGCAACGTTTAAATTCTGAATTGCAGAAGTTTAGTATATGAAGGGTATGAAGGGTATGAAGATTATGAAAGGTATAAAGGTAAAGGGAACCTTAATAGGCGAAGGGATGCCCAAGATATGTGTGCCTGTAGTCGGCCGCAGCAAAAATGAGGTGCTGGCCGCAGCCCGATATATAGCGGGCATGCATACTGCGGATATAGTAGAGTGGCGGATCGATATGTTTAAAGATGCGTTCGCTACGGATCTCCAAGATCCGGCCTGTCCCGGTCCGACCCGTCTCGATTGGGCCTGCCTCAGGGAAACATCAGCAGAACTTAGAAATATACTCGGGGAAATACCTCTGCTTATGACGCTTCGCAGCAAACGTGAAGGCGGAGAGGCGGATATAGATGCGGATGCATATGCCGATATCTGCATGCGGATCGCCTCTGACGGACTTGCAGATTTGCTGGATGTCGAGCTTTTCACAGGATGCGGCACCGGCTTCAGCTCAGACTGCATGGAGGCAGCCGGCGATGTAAGCTGCAGCTTTAAAGCCACAGTGGAGATAATCTCTGCAGCTCACGAAGCCGGGATCCGGGTCATCGCTTCCAGTCACGATTTTAAATCTACTCCGGACAAAGACGAGATCATAAGACGCCTGCGGATAATGCAGGATACAGGCGCGGATATTACTAAAATCGCTGTCATGCCACAGAGCGCCCGGGATGTCCTGACGCTGCTCATTGCCTCTCTTGAAATGAAGGATAAATATGCGGACCGCCCATTCGTAGCTATCTCAATGGGAAGCCTCGGAGCTGTCAGCCGTATTTCCGGAGAAATATTCGGTTCAGCAATCACCTTCGGCACCGCAGGAGCTGCTTCACAAGCATCAGCTCCGGGACAGATCAGCACCGCCGAGCTAAAAAACATACTTGAACTGCTGCATCAATAAGAATTACGCATTGGAGAATAAACAGATTTCTGCCCTTCAATCACAGCGTATGAAGATATATCAGAAAAATCGAAAGGACCATTTCCAGGACATTACAGATTCACTAAGCCCGGCAATTACGCTTCTGCAAATCTGATGCCGAGTTTCCTGATATCATCAAAGAAATCAGGATAGCTCTTATTTACGGCTCCGGCTCCGTCGATAGTCCCTCCGGTCTCAGCACAGATCACTGCCAGCGACATGACGATGCGGTGGTCGTTGTGTCCGTCAAGGATCTCGGACGGCGTTCTGACTCCGAAGCCGATTCTTATATCATCCCCGTTTATCTGTACGGGAACACCGAATTTTGCAAGCTCCTCTTTCATCGCTGTTCCGCGGTCAGATTCCTTGATGCGGAGCCTGCCCGCTCCATGCAAAATGGCTCCGTGTCTCATTGCCGCATAGGCCATAAGCACAGGCCCGAGATCCGGGCAGTCACGGATATCCAGCTCTGCGAAGCCACAGTCAAGCTGCCTGAACATTTCCACGCATACACGGTCGCCCTGCAGACTCTCAGGGTCCAGGCCTTTGACATCCGCGCCGAGCGCCAGCAGGAACGCGGCGTTCGACCAGTCGCCTTCAACCGTGCAGTCCCGGGAAGACAGAGTTCCGCGCCCCTGTATATGTATATTCGTGTCATCGGGCTGCTGTATTTCTGCTCCGAATTCTCTCAGCGCCGCAACAGTCATATCTATATACGGCCTGCTTTCCACAGGCGGCACCAGTCTGATGCTGCTCATCCCCGGAGTCACTGACATGGCAAAAAGCATCCCGCTCACGAACTGGCTGCTGATGCTGCCGTCCATGATGTATTCTCCGGCAGCGAGCGGCCCGCATATGGAGAGGTATCCTGAATGCTGAGCATTTGACGGCCGCTTTACTGTCGTGCTTTCCGGCTTTATTTTCCGGCCGTATCCCGGATCACCATCCTGTTTGAAACGGTCAAATCGAAGGCCGTTGTTTTGGAATATATCCTCGTAGACCGAGAGAGGCCTTGAAAGCAGGGTCTTACTACCTCTGAATACTGCCTCGCGATCAGACAGTGCAGCCAGCGGGATCATGAACCTCAGAGTGCTGCCGCTCTCACGGCAGTCGAACAGTTCCCGGATACGCATTCGGGGATCACATCCCTCAACAGCCCAGATACCGTCGCTGCATCCTGCGGTCAGTTCATTATCGTACTCCATTCGGGCGCCGAGGGTTTCAAGGCAGCCTCTTGTTGCCAGTATGTCCTGTGAGGGAGATATGCCGCGCACTGTGCTTACTCCGTCTGCCAATCCCGCGCATATGAGCATCCTGTGAGCCATGCTCTTGCTCGGCGGAGCCGCGATGCTGCCTGACGCTGCAGACGGAAATATTTTTACTTTATTTACAGTCATCTTATCGGGTCTCCTGTTCAAGCCCAGCTTCGGAATCTGTGTTCAGTTCCTGCATAATTCAAGTATCTGTTACGAATCAATTTCGAAGCCGTATCTCCTACAGCATTTCAGCGGTCTCGAGTATCATGCGCTCGGTCTTTTCCCAGCCCAGGCAGGCATCAGTGATGCTCTTGCCGTAAACGCCTCCGTCCAGCGGCTGATTGCCGTCTTCGATATAGCTCTCAACCATGAAGCCCTTTACGAGTTTTTTGACGTCCGGATTGTATCTGCATGACAGTAGCACTTCCTTCATTATGCGCGGCTGCTCGAAAGGATCCTTGCCGCTGTTGGCATGGTTGCAGTCGATGATAACGCCCGGATTGTCGAGTCCCCATTTCTCATAAAGCCGGGAGAGATGCATTAGAGTCTCGTAATGATAATTCGGGTGCGTCACGCCCTGTCTGTTGACATAGCCTCTGAGTATCGCGTGCGAGTGAGGATTGCCGAAGGAATGGCCCTCCCAGCCGCGGTAGATGAAATCGTGTTCGTGGCGCGCGGCGGTTATCGCGTTCATCATAACGCTGAGATCTCCGCTGGTCGGATTCTTCATTCCGACCGGGCAGTCTATCGCGCTGGCCGTGAGCCTGTGTTCCTGATCCTCCACGCTCCTGGCACCTATGGCTACATAGCCGAGCAGATCGTCGAGATATTTATAGTTTTCCGGATACAGCAGCTCGTCAGCGCACACAAATCCCGTCTCGCTGACAGCCCTTAGATGCAGCGCCCTTGTCGCGATTATGCCCTTGAACAGATCCGGCCGCGCAAGAGGGTCAGGCTGATGTACCAGGCCCTTATAGCCGTCTCCCGTCGTCCGAGGCTTGTTTGTGTATATCCTCGGTATGATGAGTATTTTTTCCTTTACCTGTTCCTGCAGAGGTATGAGCCTGCTTATATAGTCGAGCACGCTCGTCTCGTTATCTGCCGAGCAAGGCCCGACGATCAGTGCCAGCTTGTCGCTTTTGCCCTCGAATACGGACCTGATCTCATCCATCCTGCTGTGCACTATGTCCGTAATGGAGCGGGGCAGCGGATACATGGCCTTGGTCTCCTTAGGTATCGGCAGTTTTCGTGTGAATTCCATTCTCATAGTTTTGACCTGTCTCTTCCTGTTTTTTCCTGTATCGCGCAGAACTGCCGCGCAAACCGCATATGCGTCAAAGCCGGCAGCTGCAGCAGTCATCTACACTTTATATCTGCCTGCGACCTTGACGGTAGGGCAGATCGCTCTGAGCGCGTTCATCATCTTTTCGCCGCTGTCAGCCTGATCGCTGCCGAACATTTCTGCGTAAAAATAGTAGTGCCACGGCAGATCAGACATCGGTCTTGATCTCATCACACTCATGTTGAAGCCGTAAGCGCTGATAACATTGATAGCCTTTGCCAGGCTGCCGATCTCGTCCTTGACCGTGAACATCACGAGGATAGCCGTATCGGAATCGGCATCTGCCAGCTTGTTGGCCGCCCTCGACATGACGACATATCGTGTTCTATCCTCGTCCGCCCGGATCTCGCAGACATCATTTATATACAGATTTCCTTCGAAGATGAGATCGAGCACACGGCCGACTTCGCCTGCATAGCTGACCTCAAACGGCAGCACAGCCGCGTCGCACTCACCGGTCTCGACCGCATGATAGGCTTCGGCATAGCTCGCGCACTCAACTGAGACGCCGTCCGGGAACAGCTTCTGCACCGCAGCCTCAGCGGTGTCGTCTTTTACCGCGCAGAAAGCTATTTTTTGTCCGTGCATGATGCAGCGCTGCCAGCTCTTGCATACATCCATCACGTCCTGCAGAAATTGTACATAGAAGGGTCTCAGTGTGTCATTCTCCACCAGAACGCTTCTGCTCTCGATGACATGTCTTTCCTGAGCCAGGTCCTCGACAGCAAGGCCATGCGCCATCTTGTATTCAGCGACGCCTCCGGCAACCTCCATCCTGCGGACGAAAAGCTCCGCCATCTGCTCGTCTATTGCTCTTATTTCTTCTCTGAGTTCGATAATATCCTTCATTTTCGAATATACCTTTTGCAGTCCCTTTCCTTTAATATTACATTCTTACATTTTCCCGTTTTGGCGCTGCATGCGTTGCAGGCTATAAAAAGCTGAGGATTTTTCGGGCAGCATCTTCCGGCGTGCCGTTGTTTATGATGTGTATATCGCAGTACCGCTCGTACAGAGGCCCGCGCTCAAGATGCAGCCTCTCATAGTCTCCGGCAGTCGACACAAGCGGCCTTCCTTTTTCCAGCTCCAGCAGGGCGGGGTCTCTGTCCAGCCATACTATCAGGCCGTTATGCGAAAGCATCCTCATGTTCTCTTTTCTTTTTACCACCCCTCCGCCGGTGGAAATGATGTGTCCCTGCCGGTCCTGAAGCTTCCGGCAGAGCTCCGTTTCCATATCGCGGAACGCTTCCTCGCCCTGCGCCGCGAATATCCGCGGTATAGACATTTTGCTCTGCCTCTCTATCTGCGCGTCCATGTCCAGCATAGGCATATCCGTCTGCCCCGCCAGCATACGGGCAACGGTCGTCTTGCCTGATGACGGCATGCCTATGAGAATGATATTGCGTCTGGTCCTCAGCAGATGATCGACGCAGCGGTCTATGAGCTGTCTGTCCAGCCGGCGTCCGGTAAAGAGTTCATCGGATACAAGGGCCTGGGCAACAAGCATTTCTAGGCCTCCGCGGGCGTTTATTCCAAGCTGTCCGGCTTCAAAGACCAGCCTGCTCCTGACAGGATTGGCCACCACATCGACGAGCGCCCTTAGAGATGTCAGTCTGCTCAGATCGACCGGCATGCCGTCCTCATTCGGATGCATGCCGACCGGAGTCGTGTTGATGAGCAGAGTGTATCTGTCCGGCTCTGAATAGAGCTCTTCATAGCTTATGATACGTCCTGCCCGGCCGCGATCAATTCCGGCGTCGGTGGCATTGTTTGGTTTGGTGCCGGAAGAGGCGCCGGTGGCACGCGCGGGATCTCTGCTGACGAGTCTGTAGTCAATGCCCCTCTGTCTGCAGACGTATTCAGCCGCACGGCTCGCGCCGCCGGTGCCGAGTATCGCCGCCATCATGTTTGAGCCTGGGGCATCCGTAATAGCTGTCTCCGCAGTGCTCTCAGCTGCGCCGGCCCCTGCCGGGCTGTCTGCAAGACAGCGCTGTATGACCAGATCCAGGCCGGCGGCATCGGTATTGTATCCTTTGAGCCGGCCGCCGTCATTTACAACGCAGTTGACCGCGCCGATGACCGCAGCTGAGTCATCCAGTTCATCCAAAAATCTTATAACCTCGGTCTTATAAGGTATCGTGACATTTATACCGTCAAAATCACGCTTTTCGAAAAATTCTTCAAGCTCTGTCTGCTCAAGAGGCCAGAGCGAATAGCTGAAAGGCCTCTCCGGAAAGCATCCCCCGCATCCATCACCCGGAATGGAATCGTCCGGAACGGAATCGCCCAGAATAAAATTGTGTATCTCAGGCGACCAGCTGTGCGCAAGGGGATTGCCTATAAGTCCCAGCTTCATGCTCATACAAGCCACCTGCTTCCGTGCTGACGGCAGATCAGATCCGCCGTTACAAGAGCCGCTGCAGCATCCA
Organism: Mogibacterium sp.; assembly: GCA_017433945.1. Lineage (GTDB taxonomy): Bacteria > Bacillota > Clostridia > Peptostreptococcales > Anaerovoracaceae > Crickella. Next base: position 8,432 of record JAFRGH010000008.1, read on the forward strand.
CGACAGCTCTCGCCCTGTGGATGATCGCCGGATCGTGGCGGCCTGTGATCTCTATCCGTGCTTCCTCTGCATTGATATAGTTGACCGTTCGCTGAGCCTTGGCGATCGAAGGCGTAGGCTTTATCACCGTCCTGAACACTACCGGCATGCCGTTGGTGATCCCGCCGTTTATGCCGCCGTTGTGGTTTGTCAGGGTGATGACACGACCGTCTTTCATAGCGAACTCGTCATTTGCCTCGCTGCCCTGCATGTGAGCCATTTCGAAGCCGCTTCCGAATTCTATGCCCTTGACTCCTCCTATCGAGAATACCGCTTTGGAAAGCTCGGATTCGAAAGAGTCAAAAAGCGGCTCTCCTATGCCCGCGTCAAGCCCCGTTATCCAGGTCTCGAGAACGCCTCCGACAGAATCGCTTGCCTCCCGGGCCTTCAGTATGCGCTCCTGCATTTCCGCAGCAGCATTTTCGTCAAGCACGGCAAAATCCATGGAATTGAGCCTGCGGATGTCTGCGGCCGGCTCCTCGCTGTTCAGCGGATCGTCTTTGATACCGGCGAGGTCAGCTATGTGGCTGCCAATAAGTATTCCTTTTGATTCGAGGGCCTGTCTGAGTATGGCTCCGGCTGCAACGATCACCGCTGTCAGCCTGCCGGAGAAATGTCCTCCGCCTCTGGCGTCCTCGTATCCGTCGTATCGGATATGCGCGGTGTAATCGGCATGTCCCGGCCGCGCAAGCCCTCTCAGCTTATCATAATCTGAGGATCTGGTATTGCTGTTGGCAATGAGGAAAGCGAGCGGCGTGCCCTCGGTGAAGCCTGCTCTGACGCCGCTGATGAACTGAGGCACGTCAGCTTCTCTGCGAGGTGTCGATAGAGCCGCGACCGACCGCCGCTTTGCCATTTCCGCAGCTATATAATCTGTGTCGATCCTGAGTCCCGGCGGCAGTCCGTCGATCACTCCGCCTATGTACGGTCCGTGGGATTCGCCGAATACCGTAAGTTTTATTGCCTGTCCTAAAGTGTTGCTCATTTCATGCAGTTCCTTATAAAGTTTCCGTTTGCTGTCTGAGTTATTAATTGAGTCTGATTATCTGCTTATTTTATTGCTGCACCGTTTCCAGCATGTCTCTGAGCTTCCCGATGCTCCAGGTCTCAAGGTGCGCTTTTCCGATCTCATCGACCTGAGCGATCTCTATGTGGTTTCCGACTGCTTTTTTGTCACTCATCACAAGCTCTGCTATTCGTCCCTTGTCAGCATCGCAGCTGATCGGCAGATCAAGCATTTTGAGGACTTTTCCAAGCCGGGTTCTGATCTCCTCATCCTGAATGATCGTCATCATGCCCATCGCCACGCATTCACCGTGCAGATAGCGTCCCGCGTAATAGCTTTCGTAGGCGTGGCCGTATGTGTGCCCGAGATTGAGCAGCTTTCTGAGGGATGCTTCGTTCTCATCCTGCTCGACTATCGCTTTTTTGACCATGAGGGAGCGATAGATGATCCCGTCAAGGCGGGAAGCAAGGGTGTCTGCTTGGGCCGTCGGCTGCATGAACGCCAACGCTTCCATTTCTTCAAAGATTTCAAACAGCCCTGCGTCGCCTATGAGTCCTGATTTGACAGCCTCGGCAAGCCCGGCGGCAAGCTGTCTCGCAGGGAGAGTGGAAAGTGTGTCAGTGTCTATTATGACCGCGGACGGCTGCCAGAACGCTCCCACGATGTTTTTGAGGCCATCAAGATCTATCGCCGTCTTGCCGCCAATGCTTGAGTCTATCTGAGAGAGAGATGTGGTCGGGATATTGATATAGCTTATCCCTCTCATGTATGTCGCAGCCGCAAATCCGGCCATATCTCCGGTCACTCCGCCTCCGAGCGCTATTACAGTGTCCTTGCGCGAAGCCCGGTTTGATGCAAGCCAGCTGAGGATTTCTTTGTAAGTGCTGATGTTTTTGCTGGCTTCGCCCTGCTCGAATATGAACATCGGTGACGACGGGAACTGTCGCTGCAGGGCTTCTTTCCATTTGTCGGGAATGCCTGAGTCAGTGACGATAAAGGCTTTGCTCCCGGGCTCGATTATGCCGCGTTTTGTGCCATCGAATCCGGCAGTGCCGGAGTTTGTAAAGCCGGAGCCTACAGCGCCGGTGTCTGCAGTGCCGGATTTTGCAGTGCCGGAGACTGCAGTGTCTGTACCCGGCTCTCCGTACACGATTTCAGCGGCCTTGCAGATCGCGCCCCGCTCAATTATGATCGGATAATTTCTCTGGTTTGTTTTAACCTCTATTATCATTTTCCGCACCTGACTCCATATCTATATCTGAATCTGCATCTGCATCTGCATCTATATCTGCATCTGAGTATCATGCTCCATCTACCTATCAATACCGATATTCAGTTCTGTTCGCGCGGATGCGTCCAGGATCTTTTTAAGCGGAACCTGTACATTCCGACTGATATATTTGTACATTCCAGCTGACAAAAAAGACCACATGGTGCATCGGCGCGTCCATATGGTCTGTGATCTTAAGTTCATATTACGATCTTACCATCAGATGACGCCTTGCATCGGAAACAGGGCGATCATCAGCAGCAAGCATCAAATCGACCCTCTATCTAAAGGTAAAATAATAATAGTTTTCATTCCTTCTCTGTTTCATGTGGTCAAGTATATCCCCAATACGCAGGCTTTACAAGTATTTTTTTCGGAAACCGCCGTAATTCTCTCCCGCATGGTCACATTTATTTCACATTCAGTCGTAATATGTATGTCATCCTGTATGCTCACATGGGCCTGATTTGAGTTTCCGGCACACTATGTATGTCGTCCTGTATGCTCACAAGGGCCTGATTTGCGTTTCCGGCACACTATGTATGTCGTCCTGTATGCTTACAGGGGCCTGATTTGCGTTTCCGGCACACTATATATGTCGTCCTGTATGCTCACAGGGGCCTGATTTGCGTTTCCGGCACACTATATATCCCTGTATGTGCGAAGAGGGCGTGATATGTTACGCATATTTTAGACTTTTGAGGTAATCTGCATTACAAACAGCTCAGAGCGCGGCCCGGAATCAGAGCACAGCCCGGGATCAGAGGGCGAGTTCTGAGGATTTGTAGTTTCCGAATATGTTGAGTTCGCGGCAGTCGAATTCGAGGCGCCGCAGGGCTTCTCTTACGTTCCGGTCATGCAGGTTGCCTGCAAAATCCAGGTAGAAGCAGTACTCAAACAGCTTGCCTATTATAGGCCTGCTCTCCAGCTTGAGGACATTGATGTCAAGCGAGGCGAATATTCCCAAGGCCTTGTAAAGTGAGCCCGGGCTGTGACTTGTGACCATGCGGATGCTGACCTTGTCTGCGCCGGCAGGATACTCAGGTCTGCCGCTCAGGCACAGAAATCTTGTCATGTTTGCATCATTGTCCTGCACGTCGCGCTCTATGATTTCCATGCCGTATATCTCTGCGGCAAGGTCGCTCGCAAGGGCCGCCTTGTGAGGATCACCCGCATCGCGTATGTACGCAACGCTGAGGGCGGTGTCCTCATAAACGACAGGTTTCATTTGAGGACAGCGTTTGAACAATCCATTGCACTGTGAGAGCGCTTCGGGATGGCTGTAAACCGACCTGATTTCATCTATGGATGTGCCCGGCAGGGCGATCAGGCATTCTCTGATAGGGACTACCACCTCTCCGACGGCATGCACATTGTAATACTGGAAATAATCATACGTCCGCGCTATGATCCCGGTGGTCGTATTCTCTACGGGAAACATAGCGTAGTCGATCGTGCCCAGATCCAGATCTCTGAGCATATCCACGAATTCACTGTAACATACCTCTTCGTAGCCGGCAGCGGAATCTGCATATGCAGCTGAGCCTATGCTTCTATCAGAGCTGTATGCAGTCCCGGTATTATGTAATGCATCATGCGTCCCCTCATTTGGCTCAATATGATCCCTTTTCCAGCCACCGGCTTCAGCCTTCACATTACCAAAATAAGTCCTTGCAGCTATGTCGCTGAAGGCCCCCTTTACTCCCTGATACCCTATTTTCATTTTTTCCCCCAATCAGTCCCTTATATACTTTTAATCTGCATCATCCAATCGACACATTCAAGAGTCGAAAACGCAGAATTCTGTCTGCACTGTCTGCATGTACTGCGTCGTTTTTTTACTGCCAACGGCGCGCTGTTTCAGCCTCTTGCGCGGCGGATGCCGTAGAGCAGGACCGCTGCCGCGTTGGATGCGTTGAGCGAGTTGATCTTGCCGTACATCGGTATCGATAATACGAAATCGCATTTTTCCTTGACGAGGCGTCCGACGCCTTTGCCCTCATTTCCAATGACTATGGCGATCGGCCCGGTGAGGTTTGCCTTGTAATAGGTCTCTCCGTCCATGTCGGCTGCACCTACCCAGATACCCTTTTCCTTGAGCTCTTCAATCGTTCTGGCGAGGTTGGTGACCTGGACCACCGGCATGCTCTCGATAGCGCCTGCTGCAGAAAGGGCGGCTGTCTGCGTCAGTGACGCGCTGCGTCTCTTCGGGATAACGACCCCGTGCGCTCCGGCGCATTCGGCAGTCCTGATTATCGCTCCGAGGTTATGCGGATCGCTGATCTCATCGAGTATAACTATAAAAGGATCCTCTCCCGCCTCCTCTGCTTTGGCGAATACATCCTCCATTTCGGCGTATTTGTACTCGCTGACCTTGGCTACCACGCCCGGGTGCTTAGCGCCGGGAGCCATTGCGTCGATCCTCTCTTTGGGCACAAAGTCGACTATTACGCCCTGCTCCCTTGCGATGGCGACGATCTTTGATACCGAGCCCTCGGATCCGTCCGCGATGAACACCCTCTCAACCTCGCGGTCACCGTTAAGGGCCTCAGTTACCGGATTGCGGCCGGCAATTATCTCGAGTCCGTCGTTTCCGATGAGAGCCTCGTTGACGGCTTCGTTTTCATACGGTTCGTTCATATCAAAGCCGAGCAGCCGGCGGCCGGATCTATATCTGTCTCCGCTTCGGCCGGTATTACTGACCGAAGGCTTACCGGAGCCTTTCCTGCGTCCTTCCCCGGCAGCATTTTTGCGGTTTACGGCAGGGCCTCGTCTCGGCTCATAGGAATAGCTGTCACCATAGTCACGTCGGTTCTTGCCTCCGCGCTTAGGCGCTGTGCTCCTCTCGCTGTCCCTGAATCGTTTGTTTTCCTTTTTACTCATTCTTTTTTCTCTTTCTTTATATTTTTATTCTTGCCCTAATTGTTACTTTTTAGCCCTTTTCTCTTCATAATCAATTCCTGAAATCAGTTTTCAAGCTTTGTCATGTTCAAAGTGATAATAAGCGTGCACCAGGCTCCTGTAGCCGAGATCCTTAAGCTGCTGATAACCGATTCTATATCGCTTGTCCGCCATCGTTCCCGTGATCACATAGCGGATCGCGTCCTGCGTGTAGCGATCAAGCTCCACAAGCGATGAAGCGTCGTTTATCACAGGGAACAGCCACCTGGACCAGGTCATCTCATTTCCGCCATCGCCGCCAAAGAACATCAGATTACAGCAATATACCATCTTCCTTGCAGCCTCTTCATCGCTTATTCCCTCGTACCTCTTCATCCGTATCAGCTTGCGGGCGCAGATTCGTATCTTACGCATGATCTTTCGTTTGGCATGATCAGAGATGCCCATCCTGCCATTTGAAAGCGTGAACCCCAGTATCTCGACATCTCCGCCCGGTTCTATCAGACAGGTCTTATCCGGATTGGCCCCGAGCTTCTTTTCGCGAAGCACTTTATGAAAAAACGCTATATATTCCTCAGCCTCTTCTCTGCTGCTGGCAAAGATGATCAGGTCATCCGAATAGCGGCAGTACAGCGGAGAGCGCGGTTCGAAATACTCATCCAGCTCCATCAGATACACATTCATAAAATAGTTGGACAGCGGGATGCCGCCCAGACCTCCCGGCTCACATTTTACGACGCTGCCGTCCCTCTCTATGCACTCACGCCTCAGCAGAATAAATTTCATCAGGTCAAGAAGCGCCGTATCGTCCGGCCACAGCTTTTCGAGCCTCGGTATTATCAGCTCAGGAACTATCGAGCCGACATAATTCGACACATCGGCTTTAACTATATAATAATCGCCGACATTTTCGAAGTTCCTCAGCTTGAGCAAAAAATCCTTCGCGGTTACCGAGGCGCGGAACGAATACAAGCCCTTCGTAAGCCTGCAGTCATAGTCTCTCATCGAATAGTTTATCAGCTTGAACAGATGCCGCATGTCACCCTTGAAAGAGTATACATCTCTCTTGCGATTCGAAAAATTCTTCGGCACCCTGTAGTGATGCGGCGGTTCGAAATCATATTCTCTGCGAAGGAGCTTGCCAATATCTTCAGTGCAGCGAGGGCTCAGTATGTATTCCTTCATTGCGAGGAAATCAGGATCATCATTTTTCATTCTCGATCCGCGGTAGCGCAGAAACGATTCCCTCATATCCATGTCCATCGCCTTTGAGAGGACCACGTTTTCATTTGTATTATTTAAGCTGTTGCATTCCACCATTGCTCCGGCAATTTTTCTCATTCACGGCGCATCGGCCGCGCGTCTGTTATATACCGCCTGACCGGCTGCTGACAGAACTATACGTTTTTCTTCAGTTGCTTATTTTATCATTATTCCGTCCTGTAATAAACAAGCAGTTACAATTCAGCAACAAGAGCAAGGCAATAATTGTTCCGCATCTTTCTTTATTTACGGCCCCTGCTGCTGTATAATCTTATCAGAGGAGGGTGCGACGCAGATCGTGCTTCCGAATGATCAGACAGATTCCCTCTAAAAGGCTTCGGAACAGCCGGGTTTCAAAGCTGATCAGGTACGCTCGGCAACATGCCCCTCCTCTTTTTTGTCTTCATATTTATGCATGTTTATACCTGCAAAACTAAGTCTGCAAAACCTCCCGCGCCCTCATATTTCAATGACAGCGAAGCAAAAAGGTGTGGAGGGCCGCAGTTGTTTTTTATATAATAATTTTGATTGGATCGACATTATCAGGAGCACAAGATGAAGATACCCGTAATGATACAGATGCAGAACGGCGAGAACGGAGTGACGGCGCTCTGCATGATGCTTGGTTATCATAGGAAATACGTGCCAGTTGCAGAAATGCGTGAGGCCTGCGTTTCGTCACGTAACGGTTCGAGCCCGAAGCAGATCGCGGACGCGGCAAAGCATTTCGGACTGGACGCTAACATCGAAAAGGTCACGGCCCAGGATCTGCGCGGAATGAAGTTCCCCGTTATGATACAGTGGAAAAGGCGTTATTACGCTATCATCAAATCCATCCGCGGCAATCTCGTCACTGTGGTCGATCCGGCAAGCGGCGAGTACAAGCTGGAGATGTCCAAGCTCGAAGCCTTATTCACCGGGACGGCGATCAGCTTTACCGAGGACAGTACGTTCAGACCTGGCGGCAGACATGAGTCGCTCGCATCTCTCGTCGGAAGGCGCATGAAGCCACTTATGAGGCCGATGCGCGTACTCTTTGTATTTGCCGTCCTATGCGTTCTGCTTAATCTCGCCATGATGAATACTCAGAAGAGCATACTCGACAAATTCATGGGGTCTAAGGACGAGGGCACCATCTTGTCGGGATATATTATGCTGGTACTGTATGCGCTGCTCATGCTCCTGTATACCGGAGCAGGGATGCTGAGGACCAGGCTTGTCAACAGATCGAGCCGCAGCGCCTCCGCAGAGTCGGGCATGAACCTCTTCAAAAAGATATTCAGCCAGCCTATGAGATTCTTCGAGCTTTTCAGCGCCGGAGAACTCATGGCGAGGATAGACAATAACATAACACTCGACAATTCCATACTCAAGACCCTCGTACCGAGACTGATCGATGTGGTGATGACTCTGGTATACGCATGCTATCTGTTCAGATACAATGCTTCGATGGCAGCCGTATGCCTGGCTCTTTTCGTGTTCAGCATCATCTGCAATCTCTATGTCCAGGAAAAGAACGCCATCGCGGCAAAGAGCATGACCACAAGCGGCAACATCGTCAATGCGTCGCTGCTCAACGGCATGAATATGATAGACACTATTCAGTCCACCGGAGCGGAGAGAGCATTTTATAACAAATGGCACGGCTCTCAGGTTGAATTCAACATAAAAAAGCAGAGCCAGATCAAATTCTCCGCTCTGTCTTCGTTCATTTCCAATCTTTCCGGCAATCTGCTCCAGGCCACCCAGCTCTTCATGGGAGCCTGGCTCGTCGTGCACGGACATTTCACAGTCGGCAGCATGGCCCTCTTTCAGGGCATACTCGGCAGCATGATCAGTTCCGTAAATAACTGTATCACAGCTCTGGATCTGCTGCAGACCATGCGCACCGGCATAGAGAGAGTCAACGATATACTCGACAGGGACACACGCCCGGCCATTCCTCTGGACTTAACGTCCGATGAGGAGCCTGACAAGCTCAGAGGCCGTCTAAGCGCGAAGGATATCTGCTACCGCTACAATTCAGGGGATCATCTGGCCCTTGATCATGTCAGTCTCGAGATCGAGCCGGGACAGATGGTCGCGATCGTTGGCTCCACCGGCTGCGGCAAGAGCACCCTGCTCAAGATACTTGCGGATCTCTACACAGCCGAAAGCGGCGAGATCCTCTATGACGACAAAACGCGGGATCAGATACCTGATGTCATATTCCATTCCTCCGTGACGACCGTCGACCAGGAAGCGGTCATGTTCGAGGATTCCATCTACAACAATATACGCATGTGGGACAGCACCATCGAAAACTACGAGGTCATCATGGCCGCCAAGGATGCTCAGATCCATGACAGGATCATCAGGGAGAGCAGGGACTACGGCACGATGATCAAGGAGAACGGCAGAAATTTCTCAGGAGGCGAGCTGCAGAGGCTCGAGCTCGCGAGATCGCTCGCGCATGAACCGACACTGCTGCTGCTCGACGAATTCACTTCCGCCCTCGACGCGCTGACCGAGGACAAAGCGATGCAGGCGCTGCGCATCAAAGGAACCACATGCGTCATCGTCGCGCATCGCCTTTCGACCATAGTCGACTGTGACAGGATATATGTGATGGATAAGGGCCGCATCGTGCAGCAGGGAACGCACGCTGAGCTGTACAAGCAGGACGGTCTGTACAGGACGCTTGTTGGATAACGCTGCATGACAGACGCGGCAGTCAGACCGCGGCAGCTATTGTGATAACGTGACAAGGAATTGTTTTATGGGATTATACAGCGAATTAATAAAGGCAAGAGAAGACAATAATAATCTGCTGCGGCAAAGCGCTGACGATTCTCTTATCAGGGATCAGCAGAGCATCAGGATAGAGACCGAGACTGACGACGCTCAGTCAGCCGTGCTCTACATACTGGAGCGTTTCGGGATGACCGCGGACCGCCTCTACGGATTCCAATCGATTCCGGCACTGCTCGACACCATGCTGGATCCGCTGGGCGTCATGTTTGATTACTCAGACAATCTGGAATCGCGTACGAAAAAGAAATCCGAATACATACTCGCATTCAGAGAGGACGGCAAGGCCGTTGCTCTTTTTCCGGCCGCAAAAGGCTATTCGTACTACTGCCCGAGCGAGTCTGCAAAGGGCATGGCAAGCCGATCATACATCTCCGGACTTCAGAACAAATGCTTCGTATTCAGCAGGCCTCTGGTGATACGAAAAACCGTCCTCGGCACCTTCGTATGGAATGTCATGCATACTCTGACCGCAGCGGATATCCGGAACCTGCTGATAGCGACCGGGCTCTCCACCCTGCTGGGTCTCATCATTCCTCAGACCAGCCGCTGGGTGTATAAGAGCTATATAAGCGGCCAGAGCCAGGCAGTTTCCGCCCTTTTGAGCGCTCTGATGATATATCTGTCAGTCGTGCTTGCCAGAGCGCTTATAGCCCTGATCAAGTCTCTGTTGCTGTCATCCACCAAGCTCAGGGTGTCATTAGAAATGCAGTCCGCCGTTATGGCCAAGGTCCTGCATCTGCCCCATTCCTTCTTCCAGGACACATCATCCGGCAAGCTCTCGCGCCGCATCAACAGCTGCAGCCGGCTGTCGGATATAATACTGTCGATTGCGATGGATGTGCTCCTCGATCTTTCGTTCGCCCTGGCATACCTGTTCCAGCTGAGGTCATTTGCTCCGCAGCTATTCATTCCCGCGCTGCTGTTCATCGCGCTCACGATCATTGTCGCGCTCATCAGCGCGCTGTCCGAGCGAAACAACGAGATCAAGCTGCTCGATCTCGACATGGACTATACGGGATTCGTATTCTCAGCGATCAAGGGCGTTCAAAAGGTCAAGGGTCTCGGCGCGGAAACCTTCATTTATTCGCGCTGGGCCGACATGTACCGCCGCAGACTGTCGCTGACCTACAAGCAGCCGTTCATGCTCAAATACAGCACGGAAATAGCTGCCGCAATCACGATAACCACGACCATAGCGATGCTCTATTTCTCGATAAAAAACGGGCTGACCAGCGAAGAATACCTCACCTTCAACTCATCGTTCGTGCTGATCCTCTCTGTCGTCGGCAGTCTGACAGACATCATGGACAACATGCTGCTCACCGGATTTCTCTGCAAAAATGTATATCCGATACTCAGCGCTGACAACGAGGAAAGCGAGTCGCTCGAATATGTGCGCAGCCTCCAGGGAAATGTCAAAGCAGATGATATATTCTTCACATATGATGACGATACCCGCGGATGTCTCAGAGGAGTCAGCGTCGATATAAAGAGCGGAGAAAAGGTCGCCATAGTCGGAGAGAGCGGCTGCGGCAAGAGCACGCTTTTGAAGATACTGCTCGGCATGGAAAAGCCGGACGAGGGCTGCGTCTATTACGACGGCAAGGCCCTGCAGTCACTCAATATGAAATCCCTGCGCCGCTGCATAGGATCGGTGTTCCAGTTCAGCAGGCTCTTCCCGGGGACCATATATGACAATATCGCATTCGGGAACGAGGACTATGCTGATGAGGAAAAGGTATGGGCCGCAGCAGATATGGCAGAGATCGGCGACTATATCCGCGGACTGCCGCTTCAGATATACACGGAAATATCTGAATCCAACTCGAGCGGGTTCTCGGGCGGACAGCGCCAGCGCCTGCTCCTCGCAAGGTCTCTGCTTAAGAAGCCGCGCATTCTCATACTTGATGAAGCCACCAGCGCGCTCGACAACGTCACGCAGGCAAAAGTTCTTGAAAACATAACGGCTCTCAACTCTACGGTCATCATGGTCGCGCACAGGCTCTCAACAGTCGTTGATTTTGACAGGATCATCATGCTCGAAAACGGCAGGATAGCCGAGGAAGGCTCATATGAGGAGCTGATGGCAAAGGAAGGTAAATTCGCGAATCTCGTGAGGAAGCAGCTGGTGTGAGGTGTAAAATGAATCTTATAGTTGCAGTAGACAGAAGCTGGGGGATCGGATGCAATAATACGCTGCTGGCATCGATCCCGGGAGATATGAAATATTTTAAAGAGCATACAATGGATAAGGTCGTCGTGATGGGCCGCAGGACGCTCGAGTCCATGCCTGGCCGCCGAGGGCTGCCTAAACGCGTCAATTATGTGCTGACATCGAATACAGATTTTGAAGCCGAGAGATGCATCGTCGTTCACACCGAGGACGAGCTGTTTGAAGCACTCTCCCGGTACGATACGGATGATGTGTTCCTTATCGGCGGAGCTACTATATACAACAAATATTACAAGCTCTGCGACAAATTATATGTAACAAAAATGGACGCCGATCTCGGCGCCGACACTTTTATCACCGATTTTGACGCAGATCCCGATTTTGAGATCGTATCCGAAAGCGAGCCGATCACCGAAAACGGAGTCACTTACAGATTCGTCATCTATGAGAATGTGAACAAGCACAAGAAGCCGGATCCTTCAGTATAGTTATGGCGATCGGCTCCTCTGTCTGTCTTTTTATTTTTTAAAACGGTTGACAAGCATAGCGGCCTGCTCGTTCTCCATTCTGTGCGATCTGTATGAATAGAATATATCCGAATTGCATTTGGTGCAGACATTGGATACAGCTATGTGATCCTCAGGGATGCCTGCTCTGAGCAGCGTCATTTTGTTTGCTTCTCTGAGATCGAGGTGGTACTTGCCGCCCGGTATCTCTCTGCCGCTCGAATCGACATCCGGATAACGCGACAATATCATTTCTGCATCCGCCGAACTCCACTGCTCTGCGAAGGCAGCGTAAACCTCATCTCCCATTTCGTAGCAGTCTCTGCATATTCCCGGGCCGATCGCTGCGTACATATCCTTTGGGTCGCAGCCGAATCTGACAGTCATATGCGCTATCGCTACCGCCGGGATCCTGCCGAGAGTGCCCCGCCATCCCGCGTGAACAAGACCGATAGCCTTTTTCACAGGATCGGCTATATAGACAGACGGGCAATCCCCGCCGAAGACCGTCAGCAGCACATCGGGAATATCCGTTACCATGCCGTCCACATACTGACGGTGAAGCGGCTTCTCAGCAGGCCATTCCGGCCCGAGATCCTCAGGTCTGACCACATGAACATAATTGGTATGCTTCTGATCGGTAATGCACTCACACTCAATCGAAGAGCCGAGCTGCCGCGCCAGCCTGTCCCGGTTGGCGATCACAAGCGGCGAGGCCTCCTCCGGATCCTCCGTATTCATCACACACAGCCTTAGCCCTGTCGCGCCCGTGCCTGATTCGCTGTCAAACGACTCATACCTGGTCGTAAACAGATTAGGCACACCAAAAGCGTCAAGCATATCAAAGGACAGGTATGGAATGCCCTCGGTGTGCTGTGTAAAAATCTTCTTGTTGTTGTCAAATCTTATCTTCATATCTGCCTTAGTTTATATCATTTTCAACTGATTCTGCGGCCAGAGCTTCAATAACATCAAGAGATAAGCCTGTATATCTGGTGATCTTATCCAGAGGCTCGCCCTCGGACGGTATGATAGCCGCTGTATCCCGTGCCTTTTATCTACGCCTTGTTCGAGACCCTGCTTCACTCCCTGTTCGAGACCAATCTCAATGCCGGCTTTTTCTGCTTCCTTGAGCTTTTCTATGAATTGCACGTAATCACGCTCCCATCTACGTTCCATATCTATTCATAATTATCGCTATTATATTCGCACATATCAAGAGAAATTGATTTTCACTTCAGCTTGTATTGCTTTGTATTTTTGACAAGAGTGGATTTTTTGCAGGATCTCATGCACGGATTGTTCGACATATTCATGAACCAGGCTTACCCTTAGAAAAAGAATGTATATAATTTACAAATTCACGTTATCGTGATATAGTTAGGAAGGAGTTATATATGCCTATAATCTCAAGATTCAATGGTATTGTTATCAGAATGTATTTCCAGCAATCTGAACACAATCCGCCGCATGTCCATGCTTACTACGGCAATAGTGTTGCGGCTATTTCAATCTCAGACGCAAAGATTCTGGAAGGATCACTGCCACCAAAAGCATTAGATATTGTAAAGCAATGGATCAAAACGAACAGCACTGAGCTAATGGACATATGGAATACTCAAATTTTCAGATATATTCCGCCCTTAGAATAGGAAGGGAGCTATTATGTTTCACAAAATCAAGAGTGTACGAGCACTGCCTGACTTCAAGATTTTAGTTCATTTTTGCGAAGGCGTTGCAAAGGAATATAATCTTCACTCATTGTTTGAAAAATGGCCTTCTTTTATTGAGTTAAAAAATGACCCAACTCTATTCGAAGGAGTACATGTTGACATTGGCGGCTATGGTATCATCTGGAATGATGAACTCGATCTGTCCTGCGATGAGCTTTATCATAACGGTATAACTGTGCCGACACCTTTTGACGGAATAATTGCATTCGGAGACGCTACAGAAATATGGGGTCTCAACGAAAGCACACTACGGAAGGCAATATCCTATGGTCGTCTTGTTGTTGGTATTGATGTCTGCAAGTACGGCAAACAATGGGTCATCACAGCAGATTCAATGCGAAGATTATACGGCGAACCAAAGCGGTATGATTTACACATATAAATGTAATTCTTATATTTATGAACCTAAAACTGTTCAAACAGAACTCTTTTGTCGGTAAAGATTTCAAAATCATCTTTTGTTCCTACTTTTAGCATGTAGCTTTTTTCGAGTATAAACAATGCTGCAAAAGCATTAAGTGTATTGAGAAGATCAGCTTTATCCTGAATTTCATACCAC
>JAFRGH010000069.1 GCA_017433945.1 Mogibacterium sp.
AGCTTCATGAGCATACCTGTGTCGTGTCCCGGACCCATACGGTCGCAAATGATGTGGAAGAGTCCGGATCCTCCGGATTAATAGATAGGATCTACTACTAGTAATCCGTCAGCCTCTACGATCTTCTCATAGAGAGCCTTGTAATCGTCTTTTCTTGTGCAGATCATGCCCTTGCCCATTACGAGGCCTCTTGAGCATGCTACACATCCTGTACATGTCTGGATATCCCAGTCAAAGAGATGGATGAATTCGATATCAGCGCCCAGCTTCTGGCACTCCTCGAGTGCAACGCGGCACATGGTATCGTTGTTACCGTTCTTGGTTCCCAGTGAAATTCCCAGAATCTTCATTACTTTCTCCTCCTGTAAATAATACTTACAATATCTTTACCGCATATCCGCGGCATAGCGGGTATACGATTGCTGATAAGATAATATCATCAAAAGTAATATGTATCTAATTGTTTTTGATAATAATCATTATCTTTTTTATTTGTTTATGAAAACAATAAGGATCCGACCTTGCGACTACTGTCCCGGATGCTGCTCAGGCTCGTTGCAGATAGCTCTCGACCATTTGTCAGCAATAGGATTCCAGAGCATGGCTATGACCAGTGTAGGAATATAGCATGGGATCAGTCCGCCGAGAACAGCCTTCCAGTATACGCTCATCGGCTGATGAGCAGTGATCACGACGCCGAAATAGGTCATAATAAGGTCGAGGATTATAACGAATACACCTGCGATAACTACATTGACAAGCAGTCCGAACTTGAATGTTCCCGGCTTGGCGAACTTCATGGCAAAGCCAACACCCCACTTGCCTACAGGCAGGAAGTTGACAAAGAACGTTACTACATATGCCAGTATGCAGCTTGGAATAAACGAGCTGAGCGACAGATTGCCGCCGAGTGCCAGTGCGATTATAGTGATCAGGATCGACAGTGGCAGGTCCATGATAAGTGCGTAAACAGCCGTGAGTTTTTTACTTTTCATAATGCTTTCTCTCCCTTCAGTTACAGGATAACTCAACTATCAGCAATTTTTGTTAAAAAACAAACAAGTATCCTGACAAGAATTGTATATCAGGATACCTGCTTTGTTAAATTGCAAATATTCACCGCGTTCATAACCATTCAGTTATGAACTTGATATTTCAATATGTTTGCGGCTTTTGTGAATGTATTATTATGTATTTTTATTAATTTTTCTGCTCAGCGATGACGTTCTCTATAAGAGATTCAAGCGCCAGCACCTGTTCGTTGATCTTGGTCCGCATTCTTGCAATGGAGATCGTATCCCTTGCGTTGAGCGGTATCCATCTGAGATCCGCCGCGCCCTTCGCCCATACCCACTCATCCGCTATCGCTACGCCCATGTTATTTCTGACGCAGGTTATCAGTGATTCATGATTTTTGACGAAGCTGAGCTTCGGAACGAAGCCGTAAGGCCTGGTATATGACGCTATCGCCTCAATTATCAGCTTTTCCTCGAGCTCCCACGGAGCGAGGAATTTTTCTCTGCTGAAATCCTTCAATGTCATGCCTTCCATGCCGGCAAGTCTGTGCCTGCTCGAAAAAAGCAGTATCTTGCCGATAACGGCGACATCACGGCAGTCGAATTCGGAGAATCTGACTGTCGAATTCTTCATCGTGACGACCAGATCGAGAGTGTCAGTCAGCAGTGAGGAAGTAAGCTCCTTGATACCGCAGCAGTTTATGATTATATCCGATTCGGGATAAGCTTTTTTGAAGCGTTCCATCATAGGCGGGATTATATTGACAAGGTCCCAGCCTTCGAGGAATCCCACTCTGACAACACCCTTTGTCCTGCCCATCAGCTGGTCAGCCTCGTATTTTGTATTCAGCAGGTCAGCCTTGTATCTGCTGAACAGGTCAAAGTAAAGACGTCCGACCTCCGTGAGCTCGGTCTTCTGGTTATTCCTGATAAACAGCCTGGCTCCGAGCTCCTTTTCGAGAGCGGATATCTGTCTCGATATCGCAGGCTGCGACACGAAGAGCTCCTCAGCGGTCTTGCTGAAGCTCAGATTGGTGGCTACCGCCATAAAATAGTCTATCTGCAGGTCGTTCATTATCTTACAGTCCCCTTTATCTATTTATCTATGGTTTTTATGCCTCTGCTGTTATGATTGTAAATCGTGCTATAGGCATTCGCAACAGTTTCGCTCCTGCAATTCAGTCATTTATATATCAGGACAGCAGCAACGAGCCAATGTAGACGGTACGTGATTAACACATCGTGACAGCGGCTATGCAACGGTGGTATGATTAGTGAGTATTGATGATGACTCAAATCGCGAGGATATCAAGAGGATACGGCTTGTGTACAAAATGGCATCAGAGGTGCCATACACATATGCAAAATCACCAAATATAAGCTGATCACAGGAAAAGCGAATCATAATAAGCGGAGGATAACAGTGTTACAGGACAAGACTATAGTACTCGGCGTCACCGGCGGGATCGCCGCATATAAGGCTGCATATCTGGCCAGCGCCCTCAAAAAACAGCACGCGAACGTCCATGTCGTCATGACAAAGCACGCGGCGGAGTTCATTTCCCCTCTCACCTTTGAGACTCTTACAAACAACAGATGCACTGTCGATATGTTCGACAGACATTTTGAATATGACGTAAAGCATATCTCACTGGCAAAAGCCGCTGACCTCATGATCGTCGCGCCTGCTACAGCTAATTTTATCGCCAAAGCGGCCTGCGGCATAGCTGACGACATGCTCACGACCGTGTTCCTTGCCTGCAGAGCGCCGAAGCTCGTCGTTCCGGCAATGAATACGGCAATGTACGAAAACCCCGCCACACAGGAAAATATGGCGAAGCTTCAAAGCCGCGGCACAGAGATCATCGAGCCGGCTTCAGGCCTGCTCGCCTGCGGTGATGAGGGCAAGGGCAAGATGCCGGAACCCGAGCTGCTGCTCCAGCACATACTGAATGAAGCCGCGTGCGAAAAGGACATGAAGGGCTTGAAGGTCCTCGTGACAGCGGGACCGACACAGGAGGCTATCGATCCTGTTCGCTATATTACTAATCATTCCAGCGGCAAGATGGGATATGCCATGGCCAGGATATGCAGGATGAGAGGAGCGGAAGTGACTCTGGTGAGCGGTCAGGTGGCTCTCGAACCGCCGGTCGGCGTCACGACCATCAGCATACGCAGCTCTCAGGAAATGCATGACGCGGTCATGGAGCACGCTGCGGATGCCGATATGATATTCAAGGCTGCGGCTGTCGCTGACTACACGCCTGTCACCACAGCAGAGAGCAAGATCAAAAAATCCGACGGAGACATGTCCATCCCTCTTAAGAGGACAGCAGATATACTCGGCGATATAGCAAGGATAAGAAATGATTCCCAGGTCATCTGCGGATTCTCGATGGAAACCGATGATCTGATCGAAAATTCGCGCGGCAAGCTCGAACGCAAGAGCCTTGATATGATATGCGCCAACAGCCTCAGGACCGAAGGCGCCGGATTCAAGGGCGATACAAACGTGATAACGGTCATCACCGAGGATGAGATCACAGAGCTCGGCAAGCTCTCCAAAACAGAAACAGCCCGGCGCATAACAGATATCGCGCTCGGACTGTATAACAGCAAATAATAAATCAATAACGAGTCATTGGGGACGGTCCATTTTGGCTCCTTGACAGCGGTTTTATATGCTTTGCTAATGCTTTGTTCTGTAACCGTTGATAACTCTGTCCCTTTCACTTATCACCGGCCTGTCTCCTTTTGCCGAAGGCAGGCTTTTATTATTGCCCGAAGCAGCCGCCGCAAACAGGAAAAGCAAGGTCACGGACAGTAAAATGCCTCCAATTATATCAGTCAGCCAGTGCACCCCGCTGTACAGTCTTCCACCGACCGTAAATACAGCAGCTCCGATACATAATACGCGGATTATTCCCCTGACAGCTCCGATAGAGACGTATTTGCCGATAATAATGCATATCGCGATCATAACAGTGATAATCAGCATAGTATGAGACGATGGAAAAGATGCCTCCGGCTCTGCTTCACCCGGCATAATGATCGGTCTGTAATTGATTATGATCTTTTCGAACAGCAGATAAAAGCCGATAACGACGGCAAAGAGCCCGCCGAGAGCTAATATCTCACGGTCAACCTTAAAAAGACTTCTACGCCTGATAAGCTGCACCAGACCCGCCAGAGCGAATATCATGCAGAGCGCGATTGCTGCATAACCCATATAGTCTGTAATCTCATACCAGATCATATTGACCCCGGTCATATCGTGACATGCTTTGTTTATGTGAGAAAAGCCGACCTCAGTGCCTGATGGCCCGATCGCGGCTACATCGTATTTTTTGAGCAGAACTATCTCCCCTATAAACAATATCCCGAACAATCCGGAACACAGTATCTTATTTTTCATCTGTTTTAACCTCAATTCTAAGCTATAATAAACGATCTGTTCAGTATTCAGCTAAGCGCATACTATCGCGCAGCTGATACCCTCTGTTTATAAACTATAACACTTTTAATTAAAATTTCAATTTTCATATTTGTACAAATGGCTATTCAGGCAAAAAGGACCGCAGATCTGAGATTTGCGGTCCGGATATCACTCTGTATTGTTTTGCGATTTGAATGATACTGATATGCTATGCTGTTCTGCCGTCGCAGAATTTTTCGAATTCTTCGACTGGTACCGGCTTTGAGAAATAGTATCCCTGGAACAGCTTGCATCCCATCTGCGAGAGTATACTGTACTGGTTGGCTGTCTCAACGCCTTCGGTGAGAGACTCGATGCCGAGCTCGTCGGTAAGAGTGATGATGTTGCGCAGTATCGTACGTGCCTTAGGATTATCGTAGGATTTGCGCAGGAACATCATGTCGATCTTGATGACATCGACCGGCATATCCTTGAGGAGGTTCAGCGATGAGTAGCCGCTGCCGAAATCATCCATTTCCACGAGGAATCCGTCTTTCTTGAGGTTTTCGAGGATCTTTACCCTGTTTTCGATATCCGTCATCATCACAGTTTCAGTGATCTCAATACGGAGCATTGACGGATCTATATCATATTCGCAAACGATATTCTTGAATTCCGCCTCGACATCCATAAAGTAAAAATCCTTAGGCGAGATATTGACCGATATAAACAAATCAGGATGAGTGAATTTCCACTCTGCAAGGATCTCGCATGCGCAGCGCCACATGTACTTGTCGAGCTCAACGATCATACCGTTCTGTTCAAATACCGGAATAAACGATATCGGAGGCAGCAGCCCTTCCTCAGGATGGATCCAGCGGACGAGAGCCTCAGCGCCGACTACCCTGCCCTCCGAATTGACCAGCGGCTGCAGGAAAGGTCTGATCTGCTTTTGTTCAAGAGCAGTGTGGAGCTCTGAAGATATCTTTTGATTCCAGAGGACTTTTTTGCGCATATCGTCATCATAGTACGCAACATGAATCTGGTACTGATCCTTGATCGTCGAAAGAGCCAGTCTCGCCCTGTCGAACATTACCGACACATCGAGATTAGGATTTCTGATCTCATATACGCCCATGTGCATCAGTATGTGATGTTCGATACTGCCCTGCTTCACCGTATAATCCATCAGCTCTTTTGAAAGCCTGTCGGCATCAAAATCCGCTGCTGCTATACAGACTCCGAAAGTATCGCCTCCGAGGCGGCCGTATGCAACAGCCTCAGGCATCGACGTCTGTATCCACTTCGAAATGGAGATCAGAGCGAAATCGCCGAAATCTGCTCCGAATATATCATTAACTATCTTGAAATCATTGACATCAACAAACACCAGCAGATAACGGTGTTCAGGATGTGATGTCACTATATTATGGACTGTGCTGTACAGATGGCTGCGGTTGAACAGGCCTGTCAGCGCGTCATGAGTCGCGATGTATTTTTCGTTCTGCAGCTCTCTCTGCGCATCGGTATTATCCCTGATGCTGAGGAAGCTTCCGGATTTGCGGCCGTTGTCGTCTATGGCAATATGCTTTTCGAGGAAATAGAACCTGGCATCACTGCCCCTGCCTATGACCTGCTGCGTCTGCCACTCATCGCCATCGTTGCGGACAAGCGGGAACGATTCAGCAAGCTTAGGCAGCACCATGTCAAGCTGGGAATTGTCTATACCGAGCAGCTTAAGCGCAGGCCCGTTAGCCCAGATGCAGCGGCTCATGGCATCAAAGAAATACAGCGCTTCATGCATTTCGGAAGCTATTCCGGCGAGCATGCGGTCAAGCAGCCTGAGCGGTCTGTAGTACAAAGAAAAGTAGAATACGAGCAAGCCGAAGATGCCGAAGCCTATCATCGAGGTATCGAGAGGCGTTCTCGAAAAAATATAGAAAGACTCCCAGATACCGCTGAATATCATCGAAGCGAGTATAATTGCATAACGCTCTACATATATTTTAGGTGCCTTTATCAGCTTGACCAGGAAGACAATGAGAACAGCAACAAACTCACCATAGACGACCACCC
>JAFRGH010000070.1 GCA_017433945.1 Mogibacterium sp.
CGCGGAGGATGTAAAGAATAAGCTTGGCGGAGAGACCCGTGGAATCATCTGGCCGATCCTTTCGAGGCACAGAGTTGCTATCTGCCTCAGAGGTATGGCAATGGGCGCGAAAGAGGTCGTTCTTATGCTCAGCTATCCTTCAGAGGAGGTCGGAAACGCGCTTCTGACAATGGACCAGATAGACAATGCGGGCATCAATCCATACAGTGATGTGCTGACTCTTGAAAAATACAGAGAGCTGTTCGGCGAGAACAAGCATCAGTTCACAGGCGTTGATTACGTGCAGTATTACGGAGATCTTATCCGTGAGATGGGCGCTGAGGCTGAGATTATTTTTGCCAATCACGCGGAAGAGATACTCAATTACACAAATAATGTTATCGCCTGCGACATTCATACACGCGCGCGCACAAAGAGGATACTCAAGAGCAAGGGCGCTAATGTTTACGGTATGGATGAGATCCTGAACGAGTCTGTTAACGGAAGCGGTTTCAATGAAAAATACGGACTGCTCGGCTCCAACAAGGCTACTGAGAATACCGTAAAGCTCTTCCCGAGAGACTGTCAGGGACTCGTTGACGGCATCAAGGCGGAAATGAAGGAAAAGACCGGCAAGGATATCGAGGTCATGGTTTACGGCGACGGAGCGTTCAAGGATCCTGTAGGAAAGATCTGGGAGCTCGCTGACCCTGTAGTATCGCCTGCATACACAGCAGGTCTTGAAGGAACTCCAAATGAACTGAAGCTCAAATATCTGGCAGACAACGATTATTCAAGCCTGTCAGGAGAAGAGCTCAAGGAGGCTATCTCGAAGGCTATCAAGGAAAAGGATTCTGATCTTGTCGGAAACATGGCATCTGAGGGAACTACTCCGAGGAGGCTTACGGATCTGATCGGATCGCTCTGCGACCTGACATCGGGCTCCGGAGACAAGGGAACACCTGTAGTCTACATTCAGGGATACTTTGACAACTACACTACAGGAAGATAATTGCTTAAATAATTGCGGATAATAGCTAAGCAGGATAGTTCCGAAAAAAATATCATGAATTGAAAAGCAGCTGCGTATCGATCGTGCAGCTGCTTTTTTTGCATGAGCCAGGATAAACGTATCAGCGAAGCTCCATGCTGAGCTTTGCCCGGCCGTATTCGTATTGGAGGCGGCCCATGCTGCCGTTGATGAGTGTGAACGACGGCTTGGTGTGGCCGATATCGGCGTTCCATATTACCGGAACGCGAAGCTCATTTCCGTGGCTGTCTTTTCCGCAGAATACTCTCTCGAGCTGCTCGAGATAATCGAGGTCTGTGGCTTCACGCGGGAAGCAGGTGCGGCCGAATATGACGGCTTTGGCGTTATCGAAGAGCCCCATCATTTTCATTTTGTTCGCGGCGTACATAAGCTGCATCGGGTTCAGTTCAAAATTGTCGAAGAACCAGATGAAGCCGTCTTTGTTATATCTCTCTGTGAATCCCGTGAGATCCTCGTACGGTGTGCCTATCATCCAGTCTATTACGTCAATGCAGCCGCCGATGAGCCTGCCGCTTACGTCGAGATGATCGTCCTCGACGAATTCTCCCTCCCACGGCCTTAAAAGTGTCCATGCGACAGGGGTATCCATGTTGTAGCGCCCGTTTTCATCGTCAAATCCCGAGCCTGCCCACATATCGTATGAATGCTGAACAGGTATCTTTCCCATCAGTATGTCAATCGCGTTGTGATGGTACTCGTGCATCGGGTGCCAGTCCCATGCTCCGGCGTTCACGCCGTATATGCTCGCGATGTCCAGCTTTGTAGTGAGCAGCATTTCTATGGATGTAGGATCCGAGTAGCCTGCGAACCATTTCGGATTTGCGCTGACTGTATCCTGGTCTATGAACGGGAGCATTTCTATATTGTAGTCGCCGCCGGACGCGCTGATGACCGCAGCTATATTGCTGTCGGCAAAGAGCTGATTGAACTCGTCTCCGCGTTCCTCCGCAGGCGCGGACGGCAGCGCGGCGTTCCTGACGCTCGCTGTTTCAAATGTCTCAAGGCCTGTATGGTGAAGCGTCTCCAGCGAATCGTCAAAGGCTTCAAGCTTGTCGCCGACTCCGGCGCTCGGTGCGCAGATGCCGAGAGTCTGGCCCGGCATGATAAATTGAGGGTAAATCATTTAGTTCTCCGTTTCCTGATCCGGTTTTGTGTTATCGTGTCCGCGTGCTGAATGCTGTGCCGGATCCGCGCAGTCAGCGGCTCTACTATTATACACATTTGTCAAGTGTTTTTGACGCTTGCATTGTATGCATAAATCAAATAAAATGCTGTTGTAAAAAAAGATGAAAGGAGCGGAGCCATGAGCAGAGACCTTACTGATTATATACAGGCCAATTTTGAAAAGGCGATGGATGAGCAGTTTATCCAGGCGTACTATCAGCCCGTTATACGCACCGTATCGCGCCAGCTTTGCAGCTTTGAGGCTCTCGCGCGCTGGATAGACCCTGTTTACGGAGTGATTTTTCCCGATGAATTCATTCCCGTTCTTGAAGACAGGGGGCAGATCCACAAGCTTGACGCATACATACTGAGGCAGGCCTGCGCGCAGATCAGACAGTCCATGACAGAGGGAAGGACGCCTATACCGGTCTCGGTCAATCTGTCCCGCCTCGATTTCGTGCTCTGCGATATTTTCAGCCTGGTCGACGGCATAGTAAGCGAGTATGAGCTGCCGCATGATTTTATATACTTTGAGATCACAGAGAGCGTTATGGCTGAGCGCAAGGACCTGATGCTCGACATAGTCGGCAGGTTCAGGGACGCAGGCTATCAGATATGGATGGACGATTTCGGCAGCGCCTATTCGTCACTGAACGTTCTTAAGGAATATACTTTTAACGAGATCAAGCTGGACATGGGCTTCATGCGCCCGTTCAATCAAAAATCTCAGCGTATAGCGGCTTCTGTAGTGGAAATGGCCAAGGGCCTCGAGATACACACGCTTGCGGAGGGTATCGAGACCGAGGAGCAGGTCCGCTATATGCGAAATATCGGCTGTGAAAAGGTGCAGGGCTTCTTTTTCGGAAGGCCGATGCCGTACGAGGAGGCTGTAGAGAGCCTTAAGGCAAAGGGCATCACCGCGGAGCTGCCTCAGGACAGGAAATACTATGATGACATAGGACTCATAAACGTGCTTAGCGCGGTGCCGTTCATGACTAAGGAGCAGCGTGATGCCATAACCACCGCGCGCCAGCTCAACAGCATACCGCTGGCACTGGTCGAGATACGGAGCAACGATTTCAGCATACTGTTTTACAACACGGCGTTTGAAAAGATAGTGCAGGGCACCGGAATGCTGTCCGTGGAGTTCTCACAGGACATGCTCCGCAAGCCTCAGCCGTTCTGCAATATTTCGGACCGCATCATCAATCTCGTAGACTCGACGCGCTCCGGCGAAGAGGGGAGGATGAATTTTACATCCAACGAGGACTATTACGAGATACAGGCTAAGTGCGTCGCGAGATCCAGGGAAAAGTATACGGTGCTCCTCCGTATGAGCAATCTGTCCAAGACAGCAAAGACGCTCAATACAGCTCATCTCGATGAGTTCCTGAGGAGGATATATGCCCTGTATGAAAGGATCACTCTCCTCAACCTTAAGGAGGACACGGTGACTCCGCTTTACATCGCTACGAGGGAGCAGCTCGTATCCGACGGAGCCGGGATCAGGCAGGCGGCGATCGAATACGCCGATAAATTCATTTTTGCAGATGACAGAGATGATTATCTCAGACTGCTGAACACTGATGACATGCTGCAGCGCGTCGAAGAAGCGGGAAGCGAATTTCTGACGGAGCTGCTGAGATCCAATGTGCGCCACGGTCGCTACGCGTGGAAATCATATACGCTGCTGAGAGTGGATGAGGATTCTTTCCTGCTCATTATCCGCGGTGTGCACGATGCTCTGATCGAGTACGAAAAAAGGACCGGAGAATACGAGAAGGGCGGTATACATTCGCCGGCTGTGCTGTGGCACAATCTCGTAAGCTCGGATCTGCTGCGGATATTCTGGAAGGATACCGACAGACGATTCCTCGGCGCGAGCAATGCTTTTCTCAGATATTACGGCTTTGAATCCCTCGAGGATATACTCGGAAAGAATGATGAAGAGGTCGGCTGGCACATCCATCCTGACAAGTATATGAACGATGAGATCAGGGTGCTGGAGGAGGGCATCACTACTCACAACATCCCGGGCTACTGTATAAGCGACGGGGAGAACAAGGAGATACTCGCGAGCAAGACTCCTATCTACGACGAAAACGGCGAGATCGACGGCCTGATGGGATATTTTATAGACAGGGATCTGCTGAACGCGAACGATATGCGCGGAGAAGATACTCACCGCAGGGACAAGCTGACAGGCCTGCTCAATTCAAGAGGCATCTATGAAGAGGCGATGGCTTACCGCGACGAATACTATCTTCGCGGCGTTGATTTTGTCCGCATACATATCTCCATAAACGATTTCAGCTCGTTCAACGAGCAGTACGGATTCGATTTCGGAGACAAGATCAGGGGTGAGCTCGGCTGGGCGCACCAGAAAAAGCTGGGAAGAAGAGGCTCTGTCGGACGCTCTGCGGGGCACAAGTTCGCCGTTTTCAAGCAGGTGTCCA
>JAFRGH010000071.1 GCA_017433945.1 Mogibacterium sp.
ATAAGATCGCCGCTGAACATTACCTCATCATTGACAAAACATATGCTGCCCATGGTATGTCCCGGCGTCTCGATTACTCTAAGCTCTGACTCTCCGATCTTTATGACGTCCCCCTCTTTGAGAAGCAGCTTTGCCTCAGGGCAGACTGCCGTGCCGCGATCCATAGATGAAAACAGCACATTATCCCTTCCCTTGTACATGAGCGGAGCATCGCCTGCAGGTCCGGCAAAAATAACGTCCGGATATGCGTCGATATACTGCTGCGCTGCGGCAAAGTGGTCGTAGTGACCGTGAGTAAGCAGTATATATTTGAGACTCGATGGCTCAGCGATAAGCTCAGCTATCTCATTGCCGAAACAGCCCGGGTCTATAACTGCCTTGTCGCCTGTGGTCTCATCAGTCACGATATATGTATTCTCAGTAAGCGGTCCGTAAGGGAAACAATCTATCTTCAAACTCATAACGACCCTCCTCCGGTCCTATCTCGGCCTGAACACCTTTATGACGCCCTCGATCTGCCTGAGCGCGGTCAGCAGTCTCTGCATCTGATGCATATCGCTGATCTCAACTGTGATCAGGGTGTTGCTCGTTCCCGGTTCTCCGTCCGTCAGATTGAGTCCGACGACCTCTATCTCGTTATCGTCGCAGACCTTGGATATATCCTTAAATATCCCCTTTCGCGCCTCCGAGATGACCTGCACGTCGACCACGTATTTGCGGGCGTTATCAGGCGTATCCCAGTCGACCTGTATCAGTCTGCCCTAGTCCTCATCCTTCAGATGCGTGATGTTGGGACAGTCTGTCCTGTGTACGGTAATTCCCTTGCCCTTGGATATATATCCGATAATGATATCTCCCGGCACCGGATTGCAGCACGGAGCTCTCCTGATAAGCAGGTTGTCAGAGCCCTTGACGACTATACCGGATTCGGATCCTACAGCGCCTCTGTTTACAGGCTTCTGCTTTACCTCGATTACATCCTGTTCGGATTCCTTACGCTCGTTGTCAGCCTCATAGTACTCGATGAGCTTCTGTCCGAGCTTTGAAACGGTCGTACCGCCCCTCGATATCTGTAGGTAGAGCTCGTTTACGTTTGAGCAGTTAAAATCCTTGACTGCTTTAAGTATATAAGCGTTCTTTGCGACAAGCGCCGGATCATAGCCCTTCTTTTTGATATAGCTGTTTATATTGGATTTGCCCTTGCTGACGTCATCGTCCTTTTCGGACTTGCGCAGCCAGTTCCTTATCTTGGCCCTGGCCTGTGATGTCTTGACGATCCTGAGCCAGTCCTGACTCGGGCCGGAAGAGTTTGCCGAGGTGACGATCTCAACTATGTCACCGTTGCTCAGCCTGTGGTCTATGGTGACCATCTTGCCGTTTACCTTGGCACCTACGCAGCGTACGCCTACGTCTGTATGGATCTTGAAGGCGAAATCCAGAGGAGTGCTGTCAGCCGGAAGCTCCATAACATCGCCGTTAGGCGTAAACACGAATACCTGGTTGTCGAACAGGTCCATCTTGAGGGTCTGCAGGAACTCGACCGAATCGTCGGCCTCCTTTTGCCACTCAAGAGCCTGCCTCAGCCAGGCCAGTTTTTGCTCGCTCTCATCCTCGGAGCCGCTGATCTTTCCTTCCTTATATTTCCAGTGAGCCGCGATACCGTATTCGGCTATACGATGCATCTCGTATGTCCTTATCTGTATCTCGAAGGGTTCACCGTTGTCACCCAGCACCGTGGTATGGAGCGACTGATACATATTAGGCTTAGGCATCGCTATGTAGTCCTTGAACCTGCCCGGGATAGGCTTCCACCTGTTGTGGACCAGTCCGAGAGCCGCATAGCAATCCTTTACGCTGCTTACCAGTATCCTCGCTGCAAGCAGATCGAATATCTCGTCGAGCTGTTTGTTCTGGAGTACCATCTTGCGGTAGATGCTGTAGATATGCTTGGATCTGCCTTTGACATCATGCTGTATGCCTGCCTCGTCCAGCTCTGCAGATATCTCGCTGATCAGCACCTCCAGGGTCTTTTCATATTTTTCCTTTTTGTGTGAGACCTCTGCCTTGAGCTTTTTGTACTCAATAGGGTGCAGATATTTGAGCGCAAGGTCCTCAAGCTCGAACTTGATGCTGAATATACCGAGCCTGCCGGCAAGCGGGGCATATATCTCCAGAGTCTCCATGGACTTTGTCACACGTTTCTCCGGAGACATATACTCCAGAGTCCGCATATTGTGCAGTCTGTCAGCCAGCTTGATTATGAGGACTCTGATATCCTTTGTCATAGCCAGGAACAGCTTGCGGAAATTCTCCGCCTGAGCTGTTTCTGTCGAGTCGTAAGAGATGTTGCCGAGCTTGGTGACACCGTCGACCAGCGCGGCAATTTTTTCGTCAAAATCTTCAACCAGCTGCTCCCTCGTATACGGAGTGTCCTCCACTACATCATGCAGGAGACCGGCGATAACAGTCTCATTGTCCATGCCGAAGCCGGCCAGTATCTTGGCTACTGCGATCGGGTGAATGATATATGGTTCACCGCTCTTGCGGAACTGCCCGTCATGCAGCCTCAGAGCAATTTCGTAAGCCTTGATAATGACCGTATCGTCATACTTGGGATTGATAGCGCTCAGATCCCTTATGAACTTTTCGGGTGATAGATCAATGATTTCTCTGACTGCCATGATTCGACTTGTTATTTGACGATTCCTTCGTCCTCTCTTCTCTTATTGCTCTTGTTCGTTTTTTGTGATTTTTGTCTGTTAGCTTCGTACTTGGATATTCCTTCCTTTTTTGTCAGCTCATAGAATACAGGGCTGCAGAGGAATATCGATGAATATGTACCTACGAATACGCCGATCATCAGCGGTATCAGGAACGCTCTGAGCTCTGAGCTTGCCATCACGAACAGCGGGATCATTACGATCAGTGTTGTCAGTGATGTCATCAGAGATCTCGACAGAGTCTGGTTGATACTTGTATCGATGAGCTCGATTCCCTGCTTGCGCTTGAAGAACTTTGTGTTCTCTCTGATCCTGTCGAATACTACGATGGTGTCGTTGATCGAGTAACCTACTACTGTAAGGATACCTGCGATGAACGGGTTGTTGATCGTGATCCTGAATATCGCGTAGAGCGACAGAGTCACCATGATATCGTGCGCGAGTCCCGATATAGCAGCGAGACCGTACTGCCAGTTCTTGAATCTGAATCTGATATAGACCAGCATTACGAGTCCTGCGATGAGTATTGACTTGATAGCGTTCTCTCTCAGATCCTTACCCACTGTAGGACCGAATTCCTCGGATGCGAGTACATCCTTGTCATCGAAGCCGTATTTTTCCTGAAGAGTATTGACTACCTCTGTTCTCTCACCTGATTTGAGGTCCTTGATGGTCCTGATGATGACCTGCGAATGATTGTCCGTTGCATATACGATGGTAGGATCCAGATCGTATTCTGCAATCGTATCCTTGACCTCGTCTATAGCGACCTCCTGGCCGAGCTCGACCTGCATCATC
>JAFRGH010000072.1 GCA_017433945.1 Mogibacterium sp.
CATATTTTTGTTTCGCGGATCCGGACGTTTTTGTTCGGTTTTGTGAAACGCGTGAAACACCGAACGGAATTATTTTCTTATGAAAACTGACAGAATTTACCGAACAAACCAGTACATAAAAACAAACACCACCATAATAACGGGAATACGGGAAAAAGGCGGCTGTGATGTGATCAGCTGTGAATCGTCCGTTTTTTTCCCGGAGGGAGGAGGCCAGCCTTCGGATACCGGAACAGTCACCTGCGGAAGCGCAGTTTATAACGTGGTCCATGCATATGATGAGGATCTGGAGGGAGATGTCTGGCATATCACCGATGCACCTGCCGGTACATTCAGGATTTCAGACGAGATCACTCTTGAGATAGATATGGACCGCCGGATGAGCAATATGCAGAGGCATCTCGGCGAACACATGCTGAGCGGAACATTTCACAGCCTCTTCGGCGGAGTGAACCGCGGATTTCACATGGGAAATGAGTACATCACCATAGACATCGATCTGGACGGACGCATGCTGACACATGACGAGCTTTATCTCGCAGAGACCACCGTAAACGAGGCCATCCGCGCAGATCTGCCCGTAAGCGTGACCTGGTTCGACGATTATGAATCCTCACTCGTGATGCCGGTACGAAAGCAGGTCCCTCATGACGGCTGGGTCTCAGTTGTGACCGTCGGAGACGTATCAGACCCGTATGACTGTATCGCCTGCTGCGGGACACACCCTTCGCGAAGCTCAGAGGTCGGGCTTCTGGCCATCTACAAATGCGAACCCAACAAGGGCATGAACCGCATATTTTTCGATTGCGGCAAGCACGCGAGAGAAAAGCTTGCTGCCGACTCGCGTCTTCTATCCGATATCGCGAAACGCTATTCATGCTCACCTTCCGATCTCATCAGCAGACTCAATGCAGAGGCAGAGAGCATTTCCGCTCTTAAGGCCAGACTCGCGGGGCTTACAGCCTATGTCAGAGACGCTGAACGATCCGCCATACTGTCAGACATTTCCGCGGACAGCACCGGGGCGTACACATACTCGTCAGACATTTTATCGACCGATGATCTGCTGAAGCTCGGCTTTTCCGTAGTAAGCGATATGACCGCAAAGCTGCTTATAATGCTCCACCCCGCAAGCTGCACATGCCTCCTCTTTTCATCCGGCGATCCGTCATGCGGAAAGCTTGTAAAGGATCACGCCAAAGAACACGGCGGGCGCGGCGGCGGGCGCGACGACAATGCCAGAGCGGTATTCGGCAGCGCGCACGATATGAAGGTCTTTGCAAAAGAGCTTGCAGAAATGGTAAAATAATCGCATATCAATAATCGGCGGCTGCGGCATCGGATTCCGGGATCGAATCGCGGCGCCGGATCAAATCTAAGGAGAAAAAGGACATGACTGACAAGATTATCGTTACAATAGACAGAGAATACGGAAGCGGCGGACACGAGGTGGGAAAGCGCCTTGCCGACAAGCTCGGCGTCAAGTTCTTCGATGAAGAGCTCATTGCGAGAGCTTCAGCCGTGACCGGATATCACGAGGATTATATAAGGAACAACGATGAAAAGGCTCCTGAGTATTCAATACCTTCCCTCTTTTCGGGCTTTGACAGCTTCCAGACTTCACCGTTTGCCCGCATACAGGAAGAGGAATTCAGGATCATACGTGAGATCGCTGCCGAGGACAGCTGTGTTATAGTCGGCAGGGCAGCGGACTACATACTGAGTAATGAACGACACGTGAGCATATTCTTATTTGCCCCTATAGAGGACAGGATAAAGAGGAAGCTCAAGGTCACAGAAAACCTGCCTGACACTGATTATGACGAATACAGCATGGAAAAGCACGTCAAGCATGTAGACAAGCAGCGCCGCAAATACTATGAATTCTATACAGACAACAAATGGGGCGGCCGCGATGTATACGATCTTCTGATCAATACGAGCCGGGCCGGGATCGACGGCGCAGTCGACATTATTGCTGCATACATCACCGGCGGTAAGGACAAGGATATTATGTCGGATCTGTAGATCCGAGATCTACGGGATCAGCAAACGCACTTAAAAACCGGTAAGTGCCAGAATGACAGCTGGCATACTACCGGTTCTTTATATGTTTTATATATGTCAGAGCACTATTCAGAATCTGTTCAGGTATTCCACCTCCGCAGGACTCAGCTTGCGGCACTGGCCGACGGCAAGCCGGCCTATCGTAAGATTCCCGAGGCCTGTGCGGCAGAGTTCAATTACCGGATGCCCTATGGCCTTGAACATGCGGCGCACCTGTCTGTTCTTTCCCTCATGGATTATTATCTCGGCAATCGTCGAATTGCGGTCATGTCTTATAAGCTCCACTTCGGCCGGAGAAGTGACGAATCCACCTATATCCACGCCTTCTCTCAGGCGCTTTGCCTCAGCTATAGTAACGATTCCCTGCGCCCTTACAAGATACTTTTTATCGAATTCATGGGACGGATGCATGAGACGGTTCGAAAGCTCTCCGTCATTTGTCAGAATAAGCAGTCCCGTCGTATTATAGTCAAGTCTGCCGACAGGAAAAACCCTCACTTCGTCAGGAACGAGCTCCGTAACAACAGGTCTGCCCTCCTTATCGGCAGTAGATGTCACATAGCCCGCAGGCTTGTTCAGCAGATAATAGACCTTTTTCTGTTCAGGCTCTATGCGGCGCCCGTCGACCTCTATTATATCTCCGTCCTCCACATGATAGCCCGGGTTCATCAGCACCGCCCCGTTTATCCTCACTCTGCCCTCCGCTATCAGATCATCGGCTTTTCGTCTGCTTGTCACTCCGGCTGCTGCTATATACTGATTGATCCTCATTGTCGATACCTGCCTTTTACTTGTTAACTGAAATATCGTCCGCTTCTTCAGGCGTAAAGTCCAGAGATATCTGTCCGAAGCCGCCCTCTTCCTCAGGAGTCCTTCGCATCTCCTCGTATTCCGGCACTTCCGGAAGATCGTCAAGCGAAGTAAAGCCGAATTTCTTAAGAAATTCCTTCGTCGTTGCGTAAATCAGCGGTCTGCCGACACCCTCCGATCTGCCGGTCACCTCTATCAGCCCCTTATCTATGAGGCCATCTATGACTCTGTCGCTTTTGATTCCTCGTATCGAATCTATCTCCGATCTGGTGACAGGCTGGCGATAGGCTATTATAGCCAGCACCTCGAGCGCGGCCTGCGAGAGTCGCTTTATCCTTACAGGCGTACAGAGCTTTTTTACGAAGATATCGTTTTCAACATATATGACAAAGCCGAATGAATCATCGACCTGCCTGATCCTGATGCCCCGGCCTTCCTGCTCGTATTCATTCTGCAGTTCAAGGAAGAGCGCTCTGACCTCGGCCTTTTCCGCCTCGAGCACCTCTGCAGCATATTTTACCTCAAGCGGCTCTCCCCACATGAACATCATGGTCTCGATTGCCGATTTCATAACTTTTTTGCTATACATCTGCCTGTATTTCCTTTCGCTTTACCGTTATTTCGCCGAAATTCTCTTTTTGCACAGCGTCATAGCCCTGGTTCTTGATCATCGACAGCAGCGACATGAAGGACAGGGTCACATCATATCTGTCCGCCTCTTCGGGCAGCAGCTCCGTAAAGCTTACGCTGCCGTTTCCCTCGCGGAGCTTCGTCTCGAGCCGCTCTGTCATATACTCTATCCTCGCTTCGATGGTCTCCTTGCGTCTCCGCACTCTCTGATATCTGCGCGAAACCTCTTCGACCTTTTTCTTTCGGGTGAGGAAGAGTATAAAAGCATTCACCATCTGGTCCTCGGTGGCATGCAGTATCTCATCAGGCTCATTCAGATATTCTGACATATCCTCTGCAGGTTTTTCATGTATCGCGAGATTGTATTCCTCAAGCTCCGCGAGCATCTCTGCCGCCTTTTTGATACGCATGTACTCGAGCAGTCTGCCCTGCAGCTCCTTGCGCGGATCTTCCTCTATCACTATCTCGCCCGTCTCTGTTATGCGCGGAAGCAGCATGCGTGATTTGAGCCTGATCAGTACGGCAGCCAGCACGATGAACTCGGTATCGACTTCCATATGAAGAGACTCCATCTCCTTGAGATAGTCTATATACTGCTCCGTGATCTCCGCTACCCTGATGTCGTAAATGTCCATCCTGGCATTTTCGAGCAGGTAGACCAGCAGATCGAACGGTCCTTCGAATTTATCTATCCTTACTTTATACACTATATATCCTTACTTTATAAACTGACTGCCCGTGAAATATATTTCCTTAAGATACAGGCCCTGAGGCGGAGCCGTAAAGCCCGCGTTCGCTCTCGAGAGACTCGCTATTACATCCGGGATATCGTCCGCGTTCCTCCTGCCTGTTCCGGTCTCGATCAGGGTTCCCATTATTATTCTGACCATATTGTACAGGAAGCCGTCTCCCGTTATCTCCGTAACTATGCTCTCCTCATCTGAGCTGACTGTGAGATCATATACGGTCCTTACGGTAGATTCCCTCGGAGTGCCTCCTGCAGTCTCAAAGCATTTGAAATCATGTGTGCCCTTGATGTATTCGGCTGCCCTCTGCATCTCCGCGATGTCCAGCAGTCCTGCGTCCGGATACTGAAACGCGTGATTTCTCCTGAATATGTCACCTGTTTTGTCTATTATGTATCTGTATGTCTTGCCCTTGCACGAATATCTCGCGTGAAAATCATCGGGCATGATCTCCGCGGAAATGATCCTTATGTCCCCGGGTGTTCCGGAGCGGCCGGTGCCGCCGGCGCCGAATCTGCGGTTCATTACCTCGGGCAGCTTCTCTACCGGCATCGGGCAGTCCCAGTCAAAGCTCGCGCACTGGCCGAGCGCATGCACGCCCGAATCCGTGCGGCTCGTACCGTGTATAGACACATCCTTCATGGCGATGTATTTGAGCACATGCTCTATCTCGCCCTGCACCGTGCGCTGCTTAGGCTGCTTCTGCCACCCGCAAAAATTCGTACCGTCGTATTCAATTCTGATAAGAACGTTACTGCCCATTTAATGCCTTGTGAATATTATCTAAAATCAATGCAGCCGAGCGTTTTAAGCTAAGCATTTACCAAAGATTGGCGACCAGCATATCCGCAATGTTCCACAGGAACAAAAAATATACCATGACAGCCGCAAACGCAGCCGGCATCATAGCGTTGCGGTCTTTGATACTGCCTCTGCCGCTTGCTATCCTGACCGCCGCATGCACAGCGAAAAACAAAGTGGTCAGTACGTATATTATCACGATGCCGACCCTTCCCGCTATAAGTCCCATGCATGTATAGAATTTGATATCCGCACCTCCTATGGACCAGGTTCTGAATATAATGAGTCCCAGTCCGATTATGACAAGCGATATGGCAAGGCCCGTGCCTGCACCGGCGAAGGGCTCCCACCATTTATCATGATAATTGATAAACGCTATGGATATTACTGCCAGAGCGATGCTGAACTGATCAGGCACCACCTTGTAGAGCTGATCGGATATGGCCATCTCGAGCACTACAAACATTACGCACATGACCGATATCTCATATGAAAGGCTGCCGCCTCTGACGGCGAGATACAACCCGGACAGCGCAAAAAGGCCGGTGAATGCGTATTTCCACGGTGTGCTCGGCAGACGCTGTCTGCCGGCATTGTCCGCCTCGACGAGAGCAGGCGGCAGCACCCTGCGCGGTTCGCCGGTGACAGCCTTGCCGGGATCCTCCTCATCGTAGTCCTCGAACCATTTCGGCCTTATGTTATTGAATGCCACAACACTGCCGTTTCCAAACAGTACGGCAAGTATTATGGCAGTCACTATTCTCAATACTATATTAATGCTGTAAGCCATTATGCTATTCGCCGAGGCAGTATCTGAAATAATCCAGCAGATCCCTGTATACTTCCTCGCGGTCGGTCTCGTTCAGTATCTCATGCCTGTCATCGTCATACAGCTTGATATCGACCTTGCAGTCAGTGTTTTCCGTATAGACCATGAATGCCTTGCGGACGCCCTCGCCCCAGCTGCCTACCGGATCCTCTGCACCTGAAATGAACAGAAGAGGCAGTCCTGCAGGGAGCTTCTTTATCCTCTTTATACTATGAGCCTTCTTCATGCCGCTGAACATGTGATAGAACGCGTTAGGTGTAAAGTGGAAGGAATTCAGAGGATTATTGCGGTATTTTTCTATTATCTCATTATCCTTTGTGAGCCATTCCGCCCCTGTTTTCGCGTCAGGTATCCTTTTGAGATACGAACCGAAGCTGGCCAGCTCTATCAGCTTGGCCCTTTTGCCCACCTTATCCAGACCCAGCAGCCTTGCCAGCAGCATGCCGCTCCTGATAACAGGATCAGCCGTCCAGCCTGTTCCCATTATTACGACGCCGCTGAGGCCCTCAGCAAATCTCGCATCGTCCTCGGTGATATACTGACGAACGAGAAAAGACCCCATACTGTGACCAAGCATCAGATATTTGAGATCAGGATACTGCTGTTGCATCAGCATTCTGAGATGATGGATATCCGCAATCATCCATTCATTGCCCTTTTTACCGAAGAATCCGAGATATTCCTTTGATACAACGGATTCTCCGTGTCCGAGGTGATCCTCACCTACAACCAGGAATCCGTTATCGCAGAGAAATCTCGCGAAATCGTCATATCTGTCTATGAATTCGCACATTCCGTGGATCAGCTGCACTATGGCAACAGGCTTTTCATCCGGTTCCCAGCTGATCGCGTGTATCGTCGTCCTGCCGTCAGCCGATGGATAATAAAAATCTTTCTTTGTCATATCTTCACTCCTTTTCCTAAGTATACGGCAAGTCCGCTTCTTTATCCAGCCTGTTTCGCCTGTGAAATACCGAGTTGCCTATCTCCCCGGCTTGTTGCCATGGTACTGGTAGAACTGTGTCTCTATCTGCCCGTTGTAGAGCTTGCGCCGCCTGTCCGCCTTACGTCCAGTGATCTGCTCGATTTCCTTTTCAAGTTCCTTGTCAGCGGTTATAAGGAAGAATGACCAGTTTGGGCAAGCCTTTATCAGTTCGCCCAGATGCCTGTGTATCCTGCGGTTATCCTCGGAATTGCTTATACGGACTCCATACGGAAGGTTGGAAATAACTACTCCATGATCGTCTTTGGATATGCCTTTGGGAATACCGCCTCCCGGTTCCCAGGTCGTCATGTCAATACATGCGAAATCTATGTCATCCATTACGCCTGCTTCATCCGCATTCTCTTTTGCAGCTCTTATGGCCCGTTTGTCTATGTCCATCGCAGTGATATTAAGCTCTGTGTCAAAATCAGCGGCTTCAAACGCGAGGCGTTTTTCTTCCTTCCATATCTGCTGCGGGATCAGGTCCCAGGATTCCGCTGCAAAGCTGCGCCCGAGACCGGGCGCGATATTTCGCGCTATCATCGCCGCTTCTATCGGTATCGTGCCCGAGCCACAGCAGCAGTCGACAAGCGCCCTGTCATTTCTGTAAAAGCTGAGCTGCACAAGGGCTGCGGCCAGTGTCTCCTTGATAGGCGCCGCAACGTCAGCGACCCGGTAGCCTCTCTTGTGAAGGCCTGCTCCGCTTGTGTCGAGAAGCATGAGAAATACATCCTTGTGAGCTATGAACCTGGTGCGGTATTCCGCTCCTGTCTCAGGCATTGTCTCGCGGCAGTAAAACTCTCCGAGGCGTGAAACGACGGCTTTTTTGATTATGCTCTGGCAGGCAGGCACGCTGTGAAGCACAGATTTGACCGATCCTCCAACAACGGGAAAAGCTCCGTCAGACGGAATGATATCCTCCCAGGCTATCCCCTTAGTCTGCTGGAACAGCTCTTCAAAGGTCTCGGCTCTGAATTCTCCCATTCGTATATAGACCCTGTCAGCCGTCCTGAGCCACAGATTGGATCTTACAGCAGCGCGTTCATCACCCGTATACGTGACGCGTCCGTCCTCTGTCCTGATCACCTTATATCCGAGAGCCTCTATCTCGCGGCGCACAACCGCCTCCAGGCCAAAAGTCGCAGTCGCGACGAGTTCAAGCTTCATTACCTTTTCTCCGTATTATATTATGATCTCTTCATCAAAATCCGAGTGATACAGGACTGTTTTTCCCTCTGCCCTGGATCTGTTCATATCTATAACGCGCTGATTCTCCGAGCCCCTGTATATCAGAGTGAGATTTCGCTGAGCCTCGATGAATCTGCCGTCCACGAGTATGTCCAGCAGTCCGAGCAGCTCATCTGTCGCATCATCGTGCCTTGCCTCAAGCTCTTCAAGCGTATATCCCGAATAGCTCATCAGAGAGAGGCCCGCTGATTTGATCATTTTGCCGAGCTCCAGAAGAGCCGATACCTGCTCGAACGGCTCACCGCCTGAGAACGTCACGCCCCTGAGGTGCGTGTTTTCCATGATCTCCGCAAAGACCTCTCCGACAGTCATTTCCATGCCGCCGTCCCTGTCCCATGATTCCGGATTGTGGCAGCCATGGCATCTGTGAGGACAGCCCTGCACGAAAAGAACGTACCTGAATCCCGGACCGTCCACTATCGATTCCGGCTCCACCCCGCAGACCCTTATAATCGTCTGATTGCCCGTCTGCTCTGTATACTGCTCATTCTGAGGCTCATTCTGAGGCTCACTCTGCGTCTTATTACTCATAGCTTCCATACTATCTCTATTATCTTTCTATATTAGCTATCTCTATTTTCTTTCCGATTACCTTACTGGCCGGTTACCCTACTGGCAAAAATGAAGTTTTCAATAGATCGCTGCTTTACTCAAGCGATGAAATTGAATACTAAATCCAAGTGGAATTATAGCGCATAAGTCAAGCTTTGTGAAACTCAAGTTGCAATGTAACTGTAAATGCGGCGTATGCAGTTGTTAATTTAAAAAAACAGATCGCTGCACTGGATGAACAGATCAGCGCACTGCCGCGCGGATCGATCTCAACAAAAAATGTCAGCGGACATAGGTATTTCTATCATCGCTGGTATGAAAAGGGGCGTAAGAAAGGAAAAGTTCATTCCGGAGGAACAGAGGCCAGGAGACAAATGTCAACGATGTACAGTATATCAACGTGGAAAATTATCTTTGCAATCTTACTAAATAAGCATGCTGACGCTGTATTTTGACTATTATAATAGGCCTGCAGGGATCAAACTCTCCCCGCAGGCCTGTTTTTGGTTACATATCACATATCAAACCCCAAGGTTACTTGGTTAACTTGGGGTTGCGGTTAACTATTTCAGGCCGTGCTTTACTCTGTCTTCAACCTCGGCTCTCTTGCCGTTGTTGAATCTGTCGAGTGTGCCTACAAGGTATCCCGTGATCCTTCTGATCCTCTCGAAGCCTACGCCTTCTCCAACCTGACCGTTTACGTTCTTTACTACATTATTGTTCATTTCCTTACCTCCAAAAATGTCTCCTCGTCTATTATAGTCCTGACAGGCCCGCTTGTGAAGCCTGCTTAATGTATATTGTTGTATCTTTTACAGCGGAACCACCGCATATTGTGTTTTTAGCGGTTGCAGTCGCATGGTACCGGAACGCTCGGATATCTCATCCTCAGCTCGTTGAGCCTCTCTATCGTAACAGGCTCGCCCTCGCGTCTGCCGCATCTCGGACATACGTCATCGATAACGCCTGTGTATCCGCATACAGGGTCTCTGTCTACAGGATGGTTGACCGAGCCGTATCCGATGCCGACTTCCTTCATGTACCTGATGATCGCCTCAAAGGCCTCAGGATTCTTTGCTGTATCGCCGTCAAGCTCAACATAGCTGATGTGACCGGCATTAGTCAGATCATGATAAGGCGCCTCTATAGCCAGCTTTTCAAACGCGCCTATCGGATAATAAACAGGCACATGGAACGAGTTGGTATAGTAATCTCTGTCGGTTACGCCCTCGATCTTGCCGTATTTTTCCCTGTCGATCTTGACGAATCTTCCGGAGAGTCCCTCTGCCGGTGTAGCCAGCAGTGTGAAATTGAGTCCGGTCTCTGCGCTCTTCTTATCGCAGAACTCTCTCATATGCTTTATGATCTCGAATGCCTGCTTCCTGACATTCTCATCCTCTGCATGATGTCTGCCGGTCAGCGCCTTCATCGTCTCCGCAAGGCCTATGAATCCTATCGAAAGAGTACCGTGCTTCAGTATCTCGGCTACACTGTCATCCGGTCCGAGGCTGTCGGAATCGATCCAGATGCCCTGTCCCATCAGGAACGGATAATTGCGTCCTCTCTTGGTGCACTGTATCCTGAATCTGTGCAGCAGCTGCCTCGACACGAGCTCGAGCATGTTGTCGAGCTTTTTGTAGAATACGTCGAAATCCCTGTTCGCCTCGATGCCGAGCCTCGGCAGATTGATCGATGTGAACGAGAGGTTTCCTCTGCCGCAGACCACCGCCTTGGTCGGATCGTAGTTGTTCGCCATTACCCTCGTGCGGCAGCCCATGTAAGCGACCTCTGAGTTGTAATCGCCCTCTCTGTAGAACCGCTTGTTGAAAGGCGCGTCGAGGAAGCTGAAATTCGGGAAAAGTCTCTTGGCGCTGCATCTTACCGCGAGCTTGAAGAGATCGTAGTTCGGATCGCCCTCGTTAAAATTGATGCCTTCCTTGACCTTGAATATCTGTACCGGGAAGATCGGCGTTTCGCCGTTTCCGAGTCCTGCCTCTGTAGCGAGCAGTAGGTTCTTTATGATCATGCGGCCCTCAGGTGTTGTATCTGTTCCGTAGTTGACCGAGCTGAAAGGAACCTGTGCGCCTGCTCTTGAGTTCATGGTGTTTAGGTTATGAATAAGAGCCTCCATAGCCTGGTAGGTCATCTTATCAGTCCTCGCCCATGCGGCCTCACCGGCCTGCTCGTTGCAGTGGATCAGCACTTCCCTGTCAATGCCGTAGGTATTGTCTGTCTGATCGAACCACTTGCCGAGCTCTTCTCCGTATGTCTTCGTATTGCTGATCGTAGGAGACGGCGCCTCTTTTCTGATCTTTTCGGCGAGAGCCTTTGCATCCTCATAATGTATGTCCAGCTTGGCTGCGATGATCTCAGTCAGAGCTGAAAAATATTCCTTGATGTATGTTCTCGAAACTCCCGGCGCCATCGAATAGTCAAAGTTTGGTACCGACTGTCCGCCGTGCATTTCGTTCTGGTTCGCCTGGATAGCGATGCATGCCAGCGAAGCATAACTCATGATCGACTGAGGCTCTCTCAGATATCCGTGGCCCGTGCAGAAACCGTCCTTGAACAGCTTGATCAGGTCTATCTGACAGCATGTCTCTGTCAGCATGTAAAAGTCCTTGTCGTGTATATGTATATCGCCGTTGATATGAGCCTTTGCGATATCCTTAGGAAGAACGTAATTATCTACGAAATATTTTGCACCCTCGGAACCGTATTTGAGCATGGTTCCCATCGAGGTATCACCGTCGATGTTGGCATTCTCTCTCTTGATGTCAGCATCCTTGGAATAGGAGTATGTCAGTTCGTTATAGATATTCATCAGATCTGACTCTGCTTCTCTGATCTTGGCATGCTCCGCGCGATACAGGATGTATGCCTTGGCAGTCTTTTCATAGTCGTATTTGATGAGCATGCGCTCTACGATATCCTGCACCTGCTCTACAGTGCAGGTCTCGCCGTCCAGCTTTTCGACGACTTTTTTTGTCAGATAAGTAAAGTCGATGCTTGTCATCTTCTCGCCGTCTACAGCCTTGTTGGCAGCGTAGATGGCGTTAAATATCTTGGACTCGTCGAACTGTACTTCGCTCCCGTCCCTCTTGATGATGGTCTTCATGGCTCTTCCTCGTTATATATATTTCCTTCTCAACATAAAAATTGTTCCCTCAGGAACACTACATATTGTAGTCAGATGCGCACGCCGTGTCAATATCTAGTCGATTTCTTTTATCGCGTCAACAGCTTGAAAAATGGCGCATACAGGCATGTCGAAAAAAAAGTGCAAAGCTATACAACTTTACACTGCAAGTGATCACGCTCACCGCATACACAATATATATGGTCTGCAGCAGACAATATGTGCTCAGACTAATATACTACTTTTCCCATTGCCAGCTGTATCAGCTCAGACGCAAGTATCCCGGTCTTGTTGCGTTCATCCAGTATCGGATTTACCTCTACAAGATCCATGCTTATAAGCTTTCCGGACTGAGCCAGCATCTCTACAGCGAGAAACGCCTCTCTGGCTGTGATGCCGTTTGGCACCGGCGTTCCGGTTCCCGGAGCATATTCAGGTGTGATAGCGTCGACATCGAAGCTCAGGTGTATTCCGACAGTTCCCTCTCCGGCTATTCTTATGGCATCCTTCATAACATCGTACATGCCGCGCCTGTCGACATCGTTAATCGGGAATACATTCATTCCTGCTTCCTTCATGCGCTCAGCCTCAGCCTTGTCGAAATCATGCCCGGCGACCTGCACGCAGTGATCCGTCGGCACGAAGTGCGGCTGCTGTCCGAAATCCACCATGCTGTCCGGGCCCCAGCCGCATAGAGCCGAATACGGCATGCCATGCATATTGCCGCTCAGTGTGGATTTGTCATCATTCCAGTCGCCGTGCGCATCTATCCATATGACACCGATCTCGCCCTGCGGTTCGTAGTGCTTCGCAACTGCAGAAATGCTGCCTGCAGCGATGCTGTGGTCTCCGCCGAGTACCAGCGGGAAATGTCCGTCGCCCAGTGTCGCCGAAACAGCCTCGTACAGCTGCCTGTTCGTCTCGTTCACCTGCTCGTATCTGATCATATGGCGCAGGCTCATCCCGTCCTCCGGCGGAATGATATCGCCCTTGTCCCTGACGGTATACCCGAGATTTCTGAGGCTCTGCTTGAGCCCGGCATATCTTATAGCCAGCGGCCCCATCGCGACACCCTTTTGCGAAGCACCGAAATCTATCTGCACGCCGATAACATCAATATTTCTGTTCTTATTCAGATTGTCCATTATGGTCCCTGTCTCCATGCTCTGCTACATTTCCGTTCTGCGAATACCTCATCTACCGTAATCAGTCTCCGGATGATACCGCTATCTGCAATAATACCCGATAGCCGGTCACGATGCAATCGCAGATTTCGATTCAGTTTTTACTATCGTTTACTACTGTTTACTATTTTGTGTTTTTTTACTACTGTTTACTTTTTTTGAGTTCTTAGTCATGAAAAAGCCCGGTCGTTTGCCGACCGGGATATGAGTGCTTTTATTATTACGGTATAAAAACTATTTTACCTTACCTGACGCAGCTGTTTTACTGTCACTGCTGACTATGGCAACACTTTTAACAGATTCATCATACTGCACCTTTCTGGCAGCAGCAACTATATAGAAATACTTCTTTCCCTTTTTGACTTTTTTGTCTACATATTTTGCTTTTGTGGTAGTTCCAATAACCTTATAATTTCCATTCTTTTTTGTTGAACGATAAATACCATAAGCTGTAGCACCTGTTGCCTTTTTATATGAAATCGTAACTTTCCCTTTTCCAGCAGCAGCTTTTACACTTGTCGGAGC
Organism: Mogibacterium sp.; assembly: GCA_017433945.1. GTDB lineage: Bacteria > Bacillota > Clostridia > Peptostreptococcales > Anaerovoracaceae > Crickella. The sequence goes on from JAFRGH010000072.1 coordinate 13,517, forward strand.
TTTGAGTTTTGCCAATTTGACGTAATAAGTAAAAGATACATATTGATCCTCAGGAATTGAATCTACAACAGTGCCATCTTGATATACCGGAAGTGCTTTAACAACCACAGAATATGTTCCAGCTTTAAATCCTTTAGTCGTAAAATTGAGCACTAAATCAAGTTTTCCATCTTCCGGAACGATATCATCAAATAGGTTTTCCTTTAACTCTTTACCATTGGAATCCAAAAGAACAGCATAAGGTTTCGTAAAACAACTGGTATAGACATCATCGATCGTAGGTGTCAGCACTATTGTCTCACCTATATAAAAGGGACCTACATTAGAGGGTTGGACTTAGGGATTTTCTTGAAACAGAAGTTTTCAAGCGACAATCTTCAAGCGGAGAGCAAGAAAACAAGCCATGTAGGAACAACCAATTGTTCTTACATGGCTTTCCCATTTTCAAGGAGGTCTCATATGGCATATAAACGAAACAGGACTCTTAAGGTCTACGAACAAAGCGGTTATCACTATAATCCTACACCGACCATCACTCTCAAAGGTAAGTGGCTTGAAGAATTGAGTTTCCCGGCAGGAACGCCAATTATCGTAAAATGCGAGAATGGAATATTGACTATAACAAGGGCGGATGAAGTAATACAAGAAACGTAAATCAAATTATGCTTTTCTAAGATCATAGAGACTAAAGAGCGATTGCATGGGTGTGACACATCTGTACAATCGCTCTTTCTTCAATGATATATTTTATCTTTTCTTCTTCAACTCCTGTTTGAACAAAGCGGTCATTTGATCTTTTCCCTTCTTTGTAGCAAGATCATCAATACTCATTTCTCCGTTAAACACCAGTGTCATTATTCCTATATATGCTTCTCCGAGTGCAGCTGTTAATACTCCGGCCGTTGCCGCCGAAATAGCTCCACCAGCTATAGTTCCGACTCCAGGAATGAGTTTTACTAAATTTGATACTACGGTCTTACCTAATAATGTAGCGCCACCTGCCCCTATAGTTGATGAAAGGAATGCGGTAAGTATGCTCTTGTTTACATCAAAGCCAAATATTACTGTGATTGATGCGATCATTCCAAGCTGAGTCGGAATAAGCAATGCACAGTCCGAAAAAGGAATTGGCGCAGCACCCTCTCCAGTAGCTGCCAAGGTTGCTGTAGCTATTGCAGCTTGAGCTCTTTTCTTTTTTTCAGCCAGACTTGCTATCTGGACATTTTGCAGAGTATCCATCAATTCGTCTGGCAACGCTTCCCCCATAACATGGATTAACACATCAAGACCATAAGATTTTGCAATATATTCATCGTCAATCTCGTAATCCTCTGCTAATACGGGAACGACTTGTACTACATCAAGATTTTCGTCAAGAATCATTTCTCTCATTGCGTCCGCATTCTTTTTAGAAAATGACTGCGTCAACACAACGATTATGGGAACCTGAGTAATTTGATTTTCTTTTGACAATTCTTTTAACCATTCAATTTCTTCTGGCTCTACACGATTTGATGCCGTATTGATACAATACCAAATACAATGAATTGCCTTGTTAATATCCTGCGTAGCAAGACCCTTGCTTATAGTCTCTACAACCTCATGTTTTACTTGCTGTTGCACCTCTTTCCCAAGTTCAAATCCGCGTGTATCGTATATTGAAAGAGGGATTCCTTTCTTGCTTATTTTTCGCATATGATCGGTTACAGGTTTTCCCATACCCGTCTCAGCAAGTTTGTCTCGGAACACCGAATTTATAAGGGTGCTTTTACCTACGCCTGTTTTACCTGCCACAATAATATTCAATGTGTTTAAATTCTTGATTTTATCAGCGATTGCATCTATAGCTTCTTGCGCTATCTTGTCTGTATCAATAGCCATAAGATTACTCCTCCTTAGCATTTTCCTTCTTCACAATTTCAGGTCCCATTTTATCAAAATCAATATCATCCTTTTTAAGTGAAGATTTATAAAGCTTGTTACTGTATTTTTTCATGAGCGGGGGAATAACCAAAAAGCCAATAACAGTCACCGCCGCTATTCCAATGATCCAATAAATTGTTTTCTCAGTACTCATGCCAGTACCTCCTTTACCATTTGACTACTGTTCCGCCTTCCAAGTTCTTGTCAGAGCAGCCCTATTTACCCCGAAGCATTTTGCGGCAATAATTGCGTGTTCGGCCATAAGATTAAAGTTCTCATCCCGATAGATACGCCCATCCGAATCAATACCTGCCATCACATAAACACCATGCCAGTTGTTTCCGGATATGTAACTGAACCGCCATTAACCATCGCATAATACTTAGGCATATGGAAAAAGTCCCCATTCAATACCGCTTCAGCGACCCAAAAGGTACTTTCCATTGCATTTTTTGAAAATTGGTCATCCCTGCCTACTCTATCCCGAATACTCGTCTTGACCTGAATACAGCCAAATATATGCGTTTCACCGTGATTGGTCTGAACCGCATACAAATCAAAATTATCATTCCATTCTTCAATCAGTTTCAAATCATTCTCGTGATTGAACATCTTTCCCGCTTTAATCATGCTGAGTGCCTCGCTTTTTAAGATAAAGCGAATCTCATTTGCTTGCATTTCCGGGGTGCTTATTGTCGATATAAATCTTTCGAACGAGTGACCTGATGCCTTATTCCAGCTCTGATGAGCTGAAATACATCTCTCGTAAACCAACAATCGCTGCATCCGATTCAAGTCAAATTGATCAAGTTGCGCAAGGTTAAGCTTATGAGCAATACTTATCAGAGCCCAAATGATTTCTTCATCAATCTCCG
>JAFRGH010000073.1 GCA_017433945.1 Mogibacterium sp.
TATCAGCCATGACGCCTCAGAGACTCTCAGCTACACTTTAGAATACGGCGGCGAAAAGCTGGCTATAGTAACTGACACCGGCATCGTGACCGACAGCATTTACTATGCCATACGCGACGCGGACACTCTTGTTTTAGAGTCAAATCATGACGAAGATCTGCTGATGTTCGGAGAATATCCGTATTCCCTCAAGATGAGGATCAAAGGCGAATACGGCCATCTTTCCAACCGTTACGCAGGCGAAATCCTGGCAAAGCTGCTGCAGGATCGCGCAAGCTCAGGTGACGCTGATAAAAACTCTTTAGGGTCTCTGAATATGCCGGAAACGAAGCAGGGGCTAAGACCGGCATTTGCACAAGCGAATGTTACAGATATAAATTATGCGTCAAGTCCTCTGCGCATAATGCTGGCTCACCTGAGCTTTCATAACAACGCTCCATTTTATGCCCGCACAACTATTGAACAGATATTAAAGGAAAGCGGCTTCGAGAAGGGAAGAGATTATACCCTCACGATAGCCGCCAAAGACGAAATCACCATATTCAATTGATTTTGCATTGATCCGGCATCTACGATGCAGCAATTCATCCGGGAACATCCGGGACAGCCTGGTCAGCTGTCTGTAAATATAACAGACGCAGTCAGGCTATCCGCGCCTGTACACCTCTTCAATAATTTCTCTTTCAACAGAGTCCCTGTATGCAGAGTCTCTATCGATAAACTCTTTGCGGCAGCCGCCCTTGCGCACCCAGTCTGCCTGATCGCCCCTCGATGAAACGACCTGATATCCTATGCTGCTGATGCGTCTTTCGAGGCAGGCATGACATTCCGCTGCCTCCTCGCCTGTGCAGATCTTGCCGTCATAGAGCAGGTATTTCTTCCGGACATCCTTAGGTGAAAGGCTCGGCATGATGACATTCGCGCCGTGCCGTATCCCTTCCTCCCTGCCGAGCGGATGGATGGTCCCGAGCGCCGTCGTAGCCGGAAGCAGCACGCGGGGGAACATGACGCGCAGCATAGACAGACAGTACAGTGTCTCCTCATAGCTCCCGTCCGGCATGTCCCTGAACGGCGTATCCTGATGATGGATGAACGGCCCTATGCCTATCATATGCGGCTCCAGCTCCCTCAGATATTCAAAATCCTCAGCCATATAGTCATAGGTCTGATACGGTGATCCCACCATGAATCCGGCGCCGATCTGAAAGCCGATCTCCTTAAGATCGCGCAGGCAGCGTTTGCGGTTCGCTATAGTCAGCTCAGCCGGATGCAGCATAGCGTAGTGCTCAGGCGAGCTGGTCTCGTGCCGCAGCAGATATCTGTCCGCACCGGCGTCAAAATATTTCTCATAAGTTTCCCTCGAACGCTCCCCGACCGAAAGCGTTACAGCGCAGTCCGGGAAACGACGTTTTATCTCTCTGATAAGCTCGCAGAACTCTTCATCGCGATAGGTCATATCCTCACCGCCCTGCAGCACAAAGGTCTTAAGGCCGAAGCCATGTCCGATCTCGCAGCAGTCGAGTATTTCCTCAGCAGTAAGACGGTAGCGCTCGGCGTTTTCGTTTGAGCGCCTTATGCCGCAGTACAGGCAGTCATTTCTGCAGTAATTTGTAAACTCGATGAGTCCGCGCAGGTAGATATCGTGTCCGTAATTCGCTACAGCGATTTCCTGTGCCATCGCCCGCATATACTCGCTGTCCTCCGCGTTGCGAAGCTCAAACATTTTTACGAATTCATCGTGCGCGAGCGTTCCCTTGTCGTGCAGCTTATCTATCAAAGGTTTCAGAATACCCATTTTGATCTCCGTTTGTTTATATTTGCATATATCCTGCAGTCAGTCGATGATCCCGCCGCCGACCACATATTCTCCATCGTATACTACGACAGACTGGCCTCGCGTCATGGCTCTTTGAGGCTCATCGAATTCGATCCTGACACGATCCGGTCCGAGTGGAATTATCCTTGCCGGCGCCTCGTGATGTCTGTATCTGATCCTCGCCGAAGCCCTTATATCCGATGCCGGCACATCCATAGCGATCCAGTTGAACTCGGAGGCCGTCAGCTCGCGTTTGAACAGATCCTCGTTGTCACCGAGTATGACCCTGTTGTTCGGGACGTCCAGCGCGCAGACATAGGCCGGTTTCTTAAGAGATAATCCAAGACCCTTGCGCTGACCAATCGTGTATTTGATGATGCCCTTGTGCTCGCCCATCACATTTCCGGCCGCATCGACAAAATCGCCGTTCGGATATTCGTGCCCGGTATAGCCCCTGATAA
>JAFRGH010000074.1 GCA_017433945.1 Mogibacterium sp.
TCATACTGATCGGACTCATATTCGTCGGTCTCGCATACGGAGGATGCCCTACGATCACCTCGGCATATGTCAACAGAGCCTTCGGTCCGGCGAATTTCCCGACCAATTTCAGCATCGCCAATTTCAGCCTCATACCTGCGGCAACGATAGGACCGATGATTTCGTCCGCGCTGCTCGAAGCCGCTGACGGCAGCTATAACAGCAATTTCTACGCGATAATCGGATTCTCCGTCGCCGCCCTCGTAATGTGGGTGCTCCTCAACATGTCGAGCCGCGACTCGGAATAATCTTTGTATATTTATCATTGAGGATAGAATAACATTGTGATATAATCACACAAGTGCCGGCGGGCGACGCGTTGTGCGCGGGGGCCCTGCGCAACAGGACACCGGGAACCATGTCAGGACCGAGAGGTAGCAGCATTAAGCGGCCCGTCCTGTGTGCCGCAGACAAGCCTCTGCGTACAACGGATCGCCCGCCGGCACCTTTATATGTGACACGAGACGATTCCCATCAAAAGGGAATGGCTCTTTTGTCGCGTTTTGTTACATGTAAAATGTATTGCGCTAAATAATCCAGGAGAGGCTCAGGATAAATGCAGCTTGCACTGTACAGGGCGGAACGCCCGGAGGTATTCGAAGACATAATAGGTCAGAAGCACATCGTCAAGATCCTGCAGAACCAGATCAGGACGGGAACGGTGAGTCAGGCCTATCTTTTTGCGGGTACACACGGCACGGGCAAGACCACGACTGCAAGGATACTGGCCAAGGCAGTCAACTGCCTCGAGGGTGAGCCGGGCACGGAGTCAGCCGAAAAAGAAGGCGGCGGAACCATCCCCTGCGGTCACTGCGAAAACTGCGAGGCGATACGCGAGGGCCGCTTCGTCGATGTGATAGAGCTTGACGCCGCATCAAACAACGGCGTTGATGACCTCAGAGCCATAATCGATATGGTCAAATACCCGCCGAGCGTAGGCAGATACAAGGTATACATAATCGACGAGGTACACATGCTGAGCCAGGCGGCCGAGAACGCGTTCCTCAAAACACTCGAGGAACCGCCTGAGCACGCCATTTTCATACTGGCGACGACCGACCCGCAAAAGGTCAGACAGACCATACGCTCACGCTGCATGGAGCTCAATTTCCGCAGGGTATCCGAAGAGGAGCTGGCCGCCGGAATGGAGAGGATCTGCGCCAAAAGGGGCATAGAGGTGACCTCAGACGCGCTGATCACTATCGCGTCGAGGGCTGACGGCTCCGTCAGGGACGCGCTCAGCATACTCGAGCAGTGCATGGCGGCAGGCGATAAGAAGCTCGACAGAGGACTTGTGCTCGAGTACACCGGAGCGGCAGGCGAGGATTTTTACCTGGCGCTGACCGGCGCGGTCACAGCAGGCGATATCGGCAAGAGCCTCGTATACATAGATGAGATAATCAAACGCGGCAAGGACGCAAGGCAGATACTTAAGGACTGGCTCAGGCACTACCGCGACCTGATGATAGTCAAATATGTCAGCAAGCCGGGCAGGATGCTTGGCTATTCAGAGGAGAACATGGGCAGGCTCAAAGCCCAGGCTGATTCGATGGATCTCGGATCGATAGAGCGCGCGATCAGGCTCATCTCCGAATACATCAATATAGGCAGATATTCCGAAAGACCGAGGATACTGCTCGAGACTGTATCAGTCAGACTGGCGGACGGCGGCGCTTATGACGCGGGTCAGAGTATGGCACGCGGAAATGCAGGAGCAGCCGGCGGCATCGGCGGCTCGCTCGGCAGCGCGGCAGGCTCATCGAGGGGCTCGCTGCTGAGAAACGCCGACAGAGCTTCTCAGGCTCACGGAACCGGCAGAAATGACAATAATACTTCGCGCGCGGCCGCAGCTGCGGGCTCCGGGGCACATGCCGCAGGCGAAAACTCTGCCGGCAGGCAGATTTCCGCGGGCGGTGCGGATCCGGCAAATACTGCAGCCGCCGAGTATGATGAACCGATAGAATCCATCGCTGCGGCGCCGCGCGAGGTACCGGGCGACCCGGCCGATATGTGGTTCAAGATAACAGATGCCATTTCTGCAGGCGACCGAAGCTTCGTGAGCCAGCTTGGCAGAAACGCCTCCGGCTCGGAATACGAAAACGGCGAGCTGATCATAACCGTCAGGCCGCAAAAGATGAGAACGGCCAACGACAGGCTCGGAGACATTTCGAGGGCGGCCAAGGCGATATACGGACCCGATGTATTCGTTACCCTGAGAGAGGGCGAGCCGGAGCAGGCAAAGCGGGCAGCGGCAGTCACACAGGCACAGCAGGAGGAGACTGCGCGCATAATAGATGAGGACGTCAATGTAAACGATGTCGTCTCGGATATACAGAATCTCTTCGGCATCAAGCCGGAGGTCACAAACTGAAAAGGAGAACAAAAAATGGGCAAAGGTATGAGAGCGGGCAAGAAGCCTAAGACAAGACAGAGCGGCGGCGATATGCAGAAGCAGCTCAAGCAGCTCCAGAGAATGCAGGCTGAGATGGAGGAGACTCAGGCTCAGCTTGGCGAAAAGGAGATAACAACTACCGCGGGCGGCGGTGCTGTTGAGGTAACAGTAAACGGAAACAAGGAGATAACAAAGCTCACTATCGACAAGGACGTCGTAGATCCTGATGATGTCGAAATGCTGCAGGATCTCGTCATGGCTGCTGTCAATGAGGCTATGAGACAGGTCGAGGAGATGGTCGAGTCCGAGATGAACAAGATCACCGGAGGCCTCGGCGCCATGGGCGGCGGAATGGGATTCCCGGGCTTCTGATCTGCTGACGCTTCAGGCAATTCACATCTGAAATGAGACAGTACCCGAGGTCGCTCAACAAGCTGATAAATGAGCTGAGCAAGCTGCCGGGAATAGGCGACAAGACAGCGCAGAGGCTTGCTTTTCACATCCTGAGTCTAACGGACAGGGAGGCTGGAGAGCTGGCCGATTCTATCGTGGACGCAAAAAAGAACCTGCGCTACTGCAGCGTCTGCGGCAATCTGACCGACAGGGAAAAATGCCTGATCTGCTCTGACGAATCGAGAGATCAGACTACGATATGCGTTGTCGAGACGCCTCAGGACGTCGTGGCGATGGAGAGGATAAGGGAATACAAGGGACTGTATCACGTGCTGCACGGCGCGATCTCACCGGCAGAGGGCATCGGGCCTAACGATATAAACCTCAAGAGCCTGATAACAAGGCTGCAGGGTGACTCCGATGTGCAGGAGATAATCATAGCCACCAATCCCAATATCGAGGGAGAGGCTACGGCAATGTATATCTCAAGACTGCTCAAGCCGGCGGGGATAAAGGTGACGCGCATAGCTCACGGCATACCTGTGGGCGGAGACCTCGAGTACGCGGACGAGGTCACACTGCTCAAGGCAGTTGAGGGCAGACGCGAAATATAGAAAGGAGATCTGATCTCATGAAAAAGAAACTGGCAATGAAAGAGACTATCATTGTCGCGAGCACTCTGTTCGGCATGTTCTTCGGTGCCGGCAATCTGATTTTTCCGGTGCACCTGGGACAGATGGCGGGCAGCAACGCATGGCCGGCTATCGGCGGATTTGTAATTACGGCGGTAGGGCTCCCTATCCTGGCCGTTGCCGCGATAGGAAACACGCACAGCGACGACCTGCTGCAGCTGAGCAGCAAGGTGTCCGGCTGGTACGGCAAGCTGTTCACAGCTGTTCTGTACCTGACGATAGGACCGTTCTTCGCGATCCCGAGATGCGCGACGGTATCATTCACTACAGGACTCGAGCCTGTGATCGGTAATTTCTCACCGAAGATAGCGCAGCTGATATTTACGTTCCTGTTCTTTGCTTTTGTAATGTATTTTTCACTGAAGCCGGGCAAGATCACACTGTGGATAGGCAGGATCATCAATCCGCTCTTCCTCGCGTTCCTCGCTGTTCTGGTCATCGTAGCGATGATCAATCCGGGAGCGAACATTGCGGATATCGAGCCGACTGAGGCTTATCAGAGCGGCGCGCTGTTCAACGGAATACTCGAGGGATACGGCACTATGGACGCTATCGCCGGACTTGCCTTCGGTATCGTAATAATAAATGTAATCAGAGATCTCGGTGTTGAAAAGGACAATGATGTGGCACGCGAGACCCTCAAAGCCGGAGTCTTCGCAGGCATACTGATGGCTGTCATATATCTGCTGACCATACTAATGGGAGCTCAGTCGAGAGGCCTGTTCGACGTATCGGACAACGGCGGCATCGCGCTGACACAGATTTCCGGCCACTACCTCGGCACCTTCGGAATGCTGGTGCTCGGAGTTACGATCACTCTGGCATGCCTCAAGACTGCTATAGGTCTTGTCACAAGCTGCGCGGAAATGTTCCTGAGCCTCGTGCCGGGCAAGCTGAACTACAGAGGATGGACGATGTTCTTCACCCTGTTCTCATTCATAGTATCCAATGTCGGACTCACAGCCATAATCAATTACGCGGTGCCGGTGCTGATGCTGCTCTACCCTCTCGCGACGGTATTGATCATAATGGCTCTGACGGAGAAATTATTCGGCGGCAGCAAGTACGTTTACGGCTGGGTCACACTCGGAGCCTTTATCCCGGCGATATTCGACTTCCTCAAGACCCTGCCTGAGGGCGTTCAGGGCGCGGTCAACATTCCTGCGGTGACAGAGTTCGCCGGCAGGCTGTTCCCGTTCTTTGACCTCGGTCTCGGATGGGTAGTTCCGTCATGTATCGGTCTTGTGATAGGACTTGTCATGACACTGATTATGCGCGGCAGGGACAAAAAAGCCGCATGATTACAGCGATTATTGAATACTGCGGATTCAGTCTGAAGGTTCACGGTGCAGATAAAATGTGGTAATATATGGGCGGTCGCAAAGCTGCGGCGGCCCATATTCTATAAATAATACGAAAGGGCAGGGAGACAGGAAATGTCAATAGAGATCGCAAGAGCCTATCTGGCTTCAAAGGGCATGGAGGACAGAGTCAGAGAATTCGATGTGTCGAGCGCGACAGTCGAGCTGGCGGCAAAGGCTGTCGGTGTTGAGCCGGCCCGCATATGCAAGACTCTCAGCTTCAAGCTCAAGGACGGAACGGGTATACTCGTTCAGGTAGCCGGAGACGCGAGAGTAGATAATAAGAAATACAAGGACTTTTTCGGCGAAAAGGCGAAGATGCTGAGCCCGGAAGAGGTGCCGCAGTATACGAACCACGAGATCGGCGGTGTTTGCGCGTTCGGTGTGACAAGAGACGATGTCAGGATATACTGCGATGAATCCATGAAGAGATTCGACAAGGTGTATCCGGCCTGCGGATCCTCAAATTCATGCGCCGAATTCACCCCGGACGAGCTTTACGATGTATCAAACTCGCTCGCCTGGATCGACGTCAGCAGGCTGCCGGAATAAAATAGAACAGTCCACATTGACTCATATTAGTAATAATGTTAAAATTTTACGGCATATAAGCAAACTGATAACACAAATTTGCAGAACATACAGCAGATGCAGCGGAGAGCCGCCTCGATGAGACGTACGGCTTCCCGTGTTTGATTGTGTTTATTACTTTTGTCGGATATATTCGTCGGAAGGCATGCGCTTAAACGATAGGCAGGTGATTTTATGAAAAAGAGACCGGCGCTGATACTCGATCATGAGAAGCTGCGCAGCAATATGCGTACCGTGGTCGGCTGGTGCAATGACGCGGGCATTGATGTGGCCGGCGTCATCAAGGTGACCGGCGGAATGGCCTCCGTCGCCAAGGATTACGAGGCCTGCGGGGCTAAATGGATAGCTTCCTCGAGGCTCGAGCAGCTGGTGCGAGCGAGGGACAGCGGCGTGGATCTGCCTATGCTGATGATACGCATACCGATGATCTCAGAGCTGCCTGATATGGTAAGAGTCTGCGATTACAGCCTGCAGAGCGAATATTCGGTGCTCAAGGCCACGGATGAAGAAGCCATCAGAGCAGGCAAGGTCCACAATGTGATTCTCATGACGGATCTGGGAGACCTTAGAGAGGGATTCTTCGATAAGGACGAGCTGGTCGATGTCGCCAAATATACAGAGGACGTGCTGAGCGGACTGCACCTTGCGGGCATAGGCACCAATCTTGGCTGCTACGGATCGGTCATGCCGACCCGGGAGAAAATGGAACAGCTCGCCTCATACGCGGAAGCCGTAGAGGAAGCGATAGGCAGGCCACTCGAGGTCATTTCCGGAGGCGCGACATCGAGCATGATGCCGATGTTCGACAAAGAAATGCCGGCAAAAATAAATATGCTGCGCGTCGGTTCTGCGGTGTTCACGGGACCTCTCGAGGACAGCAGGACGTGCTACGGCAGAACGGAGTTCGACGCGCTGAGCGACGAGGTATTCATTCTCGAAGCAGAGGTGATCGAGGTCGCCGCCAAGCCGACATATCCTATAGGACAGCTTGGCGTGGATGCGACCGGGCACAAGGCGCATTACACAGACCGCGGCAGCAGGAAGCGCGCGCTGCTGGCGATAGGCAGGGCCGATTACGGCGATATAGGCGATATAGTGCCGCAGCTGCCGGGATCAGAGGTCATAGGCGCGTCAGGCGACCATACCATACTGGATATAGAAGACTGCAAAGTACATCTCAAAGCGGGCGATGTCGTGAGATTCAAGCTGAGATATTCGGCGATAATGTATCTGACATCGAGCGAGAATGTGACGATATACGAAAGCTAAAACACTTATTGCGAATAAGAAAGGGAAGATAATGGCAACGAACAAGATTAACGAAATGACACGCGAAGGTTATGATAACCTTAACGCGGAACTGGAACATCTTATTACCGTAGTCCGTAAGGAGAACGCGGCAAGGCTCAAGGAAGCCATCTCGCTCGGAGATATCAGCGAGAACGCGGAATACGATGCAGCTAAGGACGCTCAGGCAGAGACTGAGGAGAGGATCTCGAGCATAGAGGAGATCCTGCGTACGGCTGTAATAGTGGACGAGACAGACGACGGCGACGACACCGTGCAGACGGGACGTACCGCTACCATCAAGGATCTTGAGCTCGACATCATTTCCACTTATAAGATAGTCGGAACTACAGAGGCAGACCCGCTGAACGGCAAGCTGTCCAACGCTTCACTGGTAGGTCAGCACATCATCGGGCACAAGGCCGGTGACATCGTAGAATTCGCTATTCCTGACGGAATGGCCAGATATGAGATCCTGGAGGTCAAGAGATAATGGCAGAGAACAAGGTTAACCCGAACGGGCAGGCGGAAGAGCGTGAACTGACCGAAAAGGAAATAGGCGAACAGAGACAGATCAAGAGAAAGAAGCTCGAAGAGCTGCGCGCTATGGGCAGAGATCCGTATCTCGAAGAGACCTTTGACGTGTCGGCACATTCCGCGGACATCAAAGAGAATTTCGACGCGATGGAGGACCAGGAGGTCAGGATCGCCGGACGTATCATGGCGTTCCGCCGCATGGGCAAGGTAGCGTTCGTCGACCTGCAGGACAAGCAGGGCAGGATACAGGTATTCGTTGCCAGAGACAACATCGGACAGGAAGAGTACAACGTATTCAAGACCTACGATGTAGGCGATATCATCGGAGCGACAGGTATAGTATTCAAGACCAAGACAGGCGAGATCAGCGTAAGAGCCATGGAGGTCAAGCTGCTGTGCAAATCGCTGCAGGTGCTGCCTAACAAATGGCACGGCCTCAAGGACACTGACCTCAGGTACCGCCAGAGATACGTTGACCTCATCATGAATGAGGACGTAAGGGACACATTCATCAAGAGAGCAAAGATCATCAGCACGATGCGCCGTGTTCTCGAAGAGGACTATGATCTCATCGAGGTCGAGACTCCGGTTCTCGGTAATATCGCAGGCGGTGCCGCCGCAAGACCTTTCCTTACACATCACAATACA
>JAFRGH010000075.1 GCA_017433945.1 Mogibacterium sp.
AGGAAACTGTGAAGTCTATGCTGTTCATGCAGCAGAAGGCGGATATGGTGTACCATATAGTTTCATGAGCCTAGAAACTGAGTAAACGGTTTATAATTTTTCACGAAAATGTCAAAAAATTACCCATTTAGGATATATAATATTGGACGAATGGGTTAAAACCTGACAATTAAGGAGGAAAACTGAAATGGGCAATGTATATGATTTCACAGTAAAGGACAGACTAGGCAATGAGGTCAATCTCGGAGAATATAAGGGCAAGGTCCTGCTGATAGTCAACACCGCGACAGGCTGCGGATTCACACCTCACTATGAGCCGCTTGAAGCTATGTATAAGGAATACAGAGATCAGGGTTTTGAGATCCTCGACTTCCCTTGCAACCAGTTTGCAGACCAGGCTCCGGGCAGCGATGACGAGATCCACGAATTCTGCACAGTCAAATTCGGAACAGAGTTTCCTCAGTTCGCAAAGATCGATGTAAACGGAGAGACAGCTGATCCACTCTTCGCATATCTGGCAACAGAGAAGCCTTTCGAGGGATTCGGCAAGGGGCTCAAAATGGCTGCTCTCAAGAAATTCGCAGACGCCAACAATAAGAAATTCGGCGACAAAGCATATATCAAGTGGAATTTCACAAAGTTCCTCGTTGACAGAGAGGGTAATGTCGTTACAAGATTCGAGCCTACATTCGATATGGATGAGGTAAAGAAGGCGGTAGCTGCAGCTCTGTAATCAGCAGATTTACAAGTGAATATAAATTATATGAGTGCCGTGTCCGAGAATTCTCCGGATACGGCATTTTTAAAATGAGTCAATAAGAACCATCCCAAATGACTCACAATTGACTCGTTTAAAATGGTATACTTTTATTATTACAGTAGCTGCTTGAGTGAATGGCGGATAAAGCTGTTAAAGGGAGGAGGACATTATGCCGGTAAAATCTTATGCGCAAAAGATGATAGACAGTGATCCCGTGTTCAGGGATATTGCGGATATGAAGGAAACTGTCTGGATCAATGACAAATACCTTCCGTTCGACATGATCGACGGAGTCTGCCAGCTTGTCGTAAATGATGAGGATATAGCTGAAACCGAGGCAAGATTGAGGAAGTTCGCTCCGTACATCAGGAAATGCTTCCCGGAGACAGCTGCGGACGGAGGTCTGATTGAATCGCCTCTTGAAGAAATAAATGAAATGAAGAAGGCTCTGCAGGATAAATGCGGAGCTGATATACCGGGCAGGCTTCTTCTCAAGATGGACAGCCACCTGCCGATCGCCGGATCTGTCAAGGCAAGAGGCGGAATATACGAAGTGCTGAAGCATGCGGAAGATCTCGCTCTGGCAGAAGGCATGATCACAGAAGCTGACAATTACGAACGCTTTGCCGATGATGACATGAAACAATTCTTCGGCAGATATACCGTACAGGTCGGCTCAACAGGAAACCTGGGCCTTTCCATAGGCATCATGAGCGCTTTCCTCGGATTCAAGGTCAAGGTGCATATGTCGGCCGATGCAAAGCAGTGGAAAAAAGAGATGCTCAGGAGCAAGGGTGTCGAAGTCATAGAATACGAGGATGATTACTCTAAAGCCGTGCAGGAAGGCAGGCGCCTTTCGGATATGGATCCGATGAGCTATTTCGTCGATGACGAATATTCCGTCCCGCTGTTTCTCGGATACGCAGTCGCTGCAGGCCGGATGGTCTCGCAGCTTGAGGCAAAAGGGATCAAGGTCGATGAAGATCATCCTATGATAGTATACATACCATGCGGAGTAGGCGGCGCACCGGGAGGGGTATGCTACGGACTCAAAAGAGTATTCGGAGATAATGTCCATGTCTTTTTTGTCGAGCCTGTTCTGTTCCCGTCGGTGCTGATAGGATGCGCGTCCGATCGCTATAACGACAGCAACGTATCTGATTTTGGCATCAGCGGTATGTCGCATGCGGACGGTCTTGCCTGCGCAAGCCCGTCCGGATTCGTCACCAGGATAGACAGAAATCTGATATCAGGTGATTTTACAGTTGCAGACGGCAGACTTTATGACTATATGAGGATGCTTAAGGAGTCTGAGGACATACTGATAGAACCGTCGAGCTGCGCGGCTTTCATTGGCCCGTGCAGGCTGCTTGAGTACGAGGGTACGAAAAAGTATCTCAATGATCATGAGCTGACTGCCGAAAGGCTTGCAAATGCGACACAGATATGCTGGGCGACAGGCGGCAGACTGGTTCCTGATGAGATATGGGAGCAGTATATCAATACGCATCTTGAGTATTGATGATAAAAAAAACAACAC
>JAFRGH010000076.1 GCA_017433945.1 Mogibacterium sp.
CGTGCCGTTTATCGCTTTTGATGTGCTGCCGGTGATCGGGGATCCTGATTCGGCTCCTAATTCGCATGTGTCCGATTATTATATAGAGAACGCGGCGGAGGAATGCAATTCACCTAATATGGTGACGGCTGTGATCGTTGATTACAGGGCCTTTGATACTATGTTTGAAACTACGGTAATGTTCCTTGCGGGTGCGGCTGTAGTCCTCATTCTTGCAAGCAGGCCCAGGAGACGCATGGTCTCGTCTGCCGCCGCGAAAAAAATGGGAAGGGAGATCAGGGGCAGATCCGTATACAATACTGTTAACAAGGATGTCATGATATCTCTGATAGAACCGATTATTCTGATCTATGCGGTATATGTACTGTTCCATGGCGAGGTCAGCCTTGGCGGAGGGTTTCAGGCCGGAGCGCTTATAGGCATGACTTATCTGCTCGATGTGATGGTCGGAAAGCGCAAGGAGCCGCTGATGAATCTCAGCAAATTCAAATCGGCTGCTCTGGCCGGGCTCGGTCCGTTCATATATGCTCTTACCGGTCTGGTATCAGTGTTTGCGGGCGGCATGTACCTCGAATACAATAAGCTTCCGCTGCCTGTGCATCAGGCTGAGCTTCACTCGATAGGGATAACTGCCGTCGAGATCGGCGTCACCATAGGTGTTGCCGGAACGATAATAACCATAATCAATTCTCTTCTTGAAAGGATATCTTTCGACGATGACAATGATTAACAGCTTTCTGGCCGAAAAGGGAATATATCTGCTGACGTTCATACTGCTGGCTCTCGGCGTCGCAGGCATCATAACGTGCAATAACTACATGAAAAAGCTGATCTGCATGAACATCATGCAGGTTGCTGTAATATTTCTGTTCCTCTGCCTCGGGCAGAAAAGAGGTGGGACGATACCGGTCGCGCTCTCGGGCGCTGCCGAAGCTGCGGAGTACATCAATCCTCTGCCGCATGGCCTCATGCTCACTGCCATCGTAGTAAGCCTCGGTACAACAGCCGTAGGTCTTTCCCTGCTGCTGAGGATAAAGGAAAAGTACGGCACGATAGAGGAGGACGATCTTCTCTACAGGGAGAAGCTTTTGAGCATGGAAACGCAAAGGACAAGGGAAAAGCTGAAAAAACAGGATCAGCAGTCAAAAGATAAGTGATGATAGAAAGCAATTTACCCGTTTTGATAATACTGTCCCCGCTGTGCGCGGCGCTGATCTGCATGCTGCTGACCGCGATACACAGGGAGCTCGGCAGGGCTGTCGTTGTGCTGGCAGTGCTGGTGTCTCTTGTGATGTCCGTGATGCAGCTCCGCCTTGTCATAGACGGAGGGCCGATACACTATGCGATAGGTAATTATGCTGTTCCTTACGGAATAGAGCTTGTCATAGATTCACTGAATGCTCTGATCATAGTCATGATATCGCTTATAGGATTTCTCACTGTGCTCTCCGCGGGGAATTTCAGCGACCGGAGACCTCTCGTTCACGGCGCGGCGAACACGATACTGGCGCTGCTGATAACGGGACTGCTCGGAATGGCATCGACCGGGGATGTGTTCAACCTCTATGTATTCCTTGAGATAACATCGCTCTCGGCGTACTGCCTGATCGCTCTCGGCGGAAGCCGCGGGGTCGTTTCCGCGTACAGATATCTGCTGGTCGGAACGATAGCCGCGACCTTGTATCTGATAGGGGTCGCGCTGCTTTATGGCGCTACGGGCACGCTCAACATGGGCGATATGGCGGAAATACTGGATAAGGGCGATCATGACAATGTGATGCTGCTCGCAAGCTGTTTCCTTATCCCTGCGTTCGGCATCAAGATGGCTCTGTTCCCGTTCCACGGATGGCAGCCGTCCGCGTATACTCATGCCGAGCCGGGAACAAGACCTCTTATAAGCGGTGTCATGGGCAAGCTGCCCGCGCTGGCTATGTTCAGATACTTTTACTGCATATTCGGTACGGATTTTGTTTATGTAAAATACATGATGGCAGTGCTCGGGGTGTTCTCTGTCATAGGTATGCTGTACGGCTCGATAATGGCTATGTGGCAAAGCGACATACGCAAGATGCTCGCTTATTCGTCGGTCGCGCAGATCAGCTACATCTCGCTCGGCTTTGCCGTCGGTACACCTGTCGCGCTTGCAGGAGCATTTCTGCATATGCTCGGACACGCGTTTATGAAGGGCGGGCTCTTTTTCTGCACGGGAGCTGTCAGGTTCAAATATGGTACTGCTGATCTGAACGATTTCGGCAGGCTGTACAAAAAAATGCCGCTCACAGGCGGACTGCTGACGCTTGCCGCGCTCTCGATGATCGGCATACCGCCGACAGCCGGATTTTTCAGCAAATGGTATCTTGCGCTCGGCGCGGCCGGACAGCACGAATGGATATATATAGCGGTACTGGTGATATCAAGTCTGCTCAACGCTGCTTATTTTTTCAAGCTGATTGAAAAGCTGTTCATACAGAAGAGCAGCGGCATCAGGGAAAGATGGAGCAGCAGAGAGCTTGAGCTGCCTGTAACGCTGCTGGTTCCGATAGTCGTATGCTTTATCGCGATACTCGGCATCGGTCTTTGCAATGCGTGGATAGTTGACGTTCTGATGATGAGCCTTGAGGGGGTGGGCCTGTGATGAGTTTTAACTGGCTGAGCTGGCTCCCTCTTGAATACAGACCTCTCTGCGCGGTGCTGGTATCTCTCTGCGCGTCAGGACTTATTTATGTGCTCGGCGAGCATGTTCACCGCAATCTGAGAGAGGGGATAACGCTCAGCGCTGCGGTGATAAAGATAATACTCGTATACTCGCTGATACCTGCCGCTCTTGCGGGAAATGAAGTCAAGCTGGAGCTGTTCAGAATAGTGAAGGGCGTTTCGTTTGCGCTGAGCGTAGATCCGGCGGGAATGGTTTTTGCCTGCGTGGCTGCTACTCTGTGGCTGCTGACCTCGGTCTACTCGATAGGATATATGCGAGGCCACGGCGAGGAGAACCAGACAGGCTATTTCGCGGCCTTTGCCATGTGCCTCTCGGCGGCTACAGGGCTTTGCTTCGCCGCGAATCTGCTTACGTTTTTCATATTCTTTGAGGTGCTTACCGTAGCCACTTATCCGCTTGTAGTTCACTACAGGGATGATGAAGCAGTAGCCTCGGGCCGCAAATACCTGGCCTACACGCTTATAAGCGGACAGATATTCTTCGCGGCGATAGTTATAGTATATGCCGTGTCCGGCACTATGGATTTCAAGCCGGGCGGATTCCTTACAGCCGATATGCTTCCGATGCCGTGGGCTCTTATCGTGTTCTTCATGATGGTCGGCGCGGGCATTGTAAAGGCCGGAGTTATGCCGCTTCACAGCTGGCTCCCTGCCGCTATGGTCGCTCCTACGCCTGTAAGCGCTCTGCTGCACGCGGTTGCCGTGGTCAAGGCCGGAGCGTTCTGTACGCTCAGGGTGGTGCTCTACGTTTTCGGACCTGAGCTTGCAAAGGACTGCGGCGGTGCGCAGCTGCTCGCGTGGATGGCCGTGTTCACCATAATCGTTTCGTCATTCATAGCCATGCGAAAGACCAACCTCAAGGCGAGACTCGCGTTCTCGACGGTCGGTCAGCTTTCGTACATCGTGCTCGGCATATGCATACTGACTCCGTTCAGCACAGCGGGAGCGCTGTATCACATAGTTGCGCACGCTTTTATGAAGATAACACTGTTTATGGCCGCCGGAGCGATATTCGTTACAACACATAAAAAGGATATTACTGAAATGGTCGGTCTCGGCCGAAGGATGCCTGTTACTATGGGGGCTTTTGCTGCCGCGTCGATAGGCATTGCCGGTTTCCCGTTCTTTGCGGGCTTTGTCAGCAAGGCAAATATCATTTTTGGAGCTGTTGAAGCGGGTCAGCCTCTCTTCGTTGCCACGCTTATCGCGAGCGCGCTGCTGGCTCTTGCTTATCTGATGCCTGTTGTGCTGATAGCGTTCAAAAAGGAGGTCGATAATCCGGATTTCAGGGAATTCGGTGAAGCGAATCCGCGGATGCTTGTTCCTCTGGTGCTGGCGGCTGTGCTGTCTGCAGTGCTCGGTATAGCTCCGAATCTCGGACTGCATCTCTTCGATCTGTCGCTTATGGCAGGCAACTCGATTTTTGATCCTCTTATGTAGGCGGATTATTAATACTGATTACAAATGATTAAGGAAACTCTCGAGTATTTGTTAATAGCGTTCATAAGCTCGGCCGTGCTTATAGTGCTGAGCAAGATAATACTGCAGCGTCTTATAAGGAGGCCTGCGGATTATTACCTTGCGGATGAGCTGAGGCAGGAGGAACTGATGCTGAACAGCGCCGGCTTCAGCATAACCGAGGAGATAGAGACGAATCCTGAGGGAGAGATCACGGAGGAGCATATCGATGTCACACCTCAGATCTCTGTCGAGGAGGCTCTCGATATGAACCTCATAGAAAAGGAAAGGATACCGGAGAGGTTCCTGGAGCAGGAAGATGCCGGACATTCATCAGATGCCGGCAGCGCATCTGATAAAGCCGCAGAGCCTGAAAAGAAGGGCGGAAGCAGGAAGCCGTCTATGAGGATGCGAAAGGACGAGCTGCTGGCGATAGCTGCGCAAAGAGGAATAGAGCTGCCTGAAAAGGCGACCAAAAAGGACATACTGGAGCTGCTTAATGCTGATAAGCCGCAGAAGAGCCCATCAGGAGGCCGCAGAAAGTCTCAGGATAAACGAAAGAAACAGAACAGTAAAAAGAGAAGCACAAAAACTGAAGAAAGCAGCGATCAGGAATAATGACGGGTACCACATTTGAGACAATAAGGAATATGCTTCATCCGGGGCTTATCATGATAGGCTTCGGTATTCTTGTGATGCTGCTGCCGAGGCCGTTTCGCAAGCCTCTCGGACTCATAGCGCCTGTCTTTGCCACATGGGCGCTGTTTCAGATGTCTGAGGACAGCAGCCTCGCTTATCAGCTGGCGCCGTATATCAGGATGGAGTTCATACATTTTGACAGACTTTCGTTCGCGTTCATGCTGGCGTTCTGCATCATTGCTGTCCTGAACGGCATATACGGGGAGGGCATACAGCACAGATATGAGTGCGGCATGTCGCTGGTCTATGCCGGCAGCGTGATGGGCGTCGTGCTGGCAGGCGACTGCATTTCCCTGATCATATTCTGGGAAATCTCGGCATTTGCCTCTATGTATGTCATATACGCAAAGCACGATTTCGTTTCAGCGAGAGCATCGTTCAGATATATACTGGTGCATGCCTTCGGAGGCAATATGCTGCTCGCGGGACTGATAGTCTACATGTTCCACTACGGCAATCAGATAGAGAATATAATGCACATTTACGGCACTTCGTGCTTCTGGCTGATCGCCATCGGTGTTGCGGTAAATGCCGCCATACCGCCGCTTCACGCATGGCTCCCGGACGCGTATCCTGAGTCGACTGCGACCGGAACTGTCTATCTTTCTTCGTTTACAACCAAGGCCGCCATCTATCTGATGATCAGGATGTTCGCCGGTATGGAGTCCCTTGTCTGGATCGGAGCTGCTGTCGCGATCTATGCCGCATGCATGGCGATAATGGAAAACGGCATACGCCGGCTGCTGGCATATCATATAATCAGCCAGCTCGGCATGATGATAGCTGCGATCGGAGCAGGCGGGGAGATCGGTGCCGATGCAGCCGCCGCGCACGCGATAACGAATATAATGTTCAAGGGCGTGCTGATGATGGGCGCGGGAGCTGTCATTTATGCTACCGGAAAGAGCAATATAACGGAGCTGGGAGGGCTGGCTAAAAAAATGCCTGTCACTGCCGCGTGCTTCCTGATCTGCTCGCTGGCTATCGC
>JAFRGH010000077.1 GCA_017433945.1 Mogibacterium sp.
ATTCGTTCATAAGCTCGAGCGTTATCAAAGAGGTAGCTTCTCTGGGAGGAAGCGTGGATGCACTTGTTCCCGGATATGTGATAGAGAGAATAAATCATAAATTACGGGAGGAAAAAACAAATGAATGATGACAGCATCAAATTAATGTCTCTTCTTGACGAATTAGAAGAGCTCATAACATCATCCAGCAAGATGCCTTTTTCGGAAAAGGGCATAATCGATCTTGATGTAGCGCAAAAAATACTCGAGGATATCAGGCTCAATCTTCCGAGAGACATACAGCAGGCCAGATGGCTCGGTCAGGAAAAGGACCGCATCATCAACGAGGCCAAAAAAGAATATAACAGGATGATCAACGAGGCAAAGGATCAGGTCGAGTCTCTTGTAAACAACAACAACGTATACAAGGATGCTCAGAAGAGGGCTGATGCTGTTCTCAAAGAGGCTGAGAGCCACGCGAACTATATGAAATACAGATCATACGAGTACATCGATCAGCTGCTCTATGACATGCAGACAGAGATCGCTTCTGTCGGCCAGTCATACATCGAGCCGATGACCGAGTATTTCAACCAGATGCTGAGCAACATCAACGGCAGAGTCAATCAGAACCGCCAGGAGATGAAGACTCTCGCGGAGAGAGTGCAGCTCGGCGAGGATCCTGCCGCTGCAGCAGCTGCAGACGTACCGGATACTGAAGAATAGATCATACGATAGATCTGAGCTGATGGGGCCTGCCTTGGCGCGGACCCCATTTTTTAAGATTATGGCATGGAGAGCTCTATGAAGATCACCGGAATCACCGCAGAGTACAATCCTCTGCACAACGGGCACATTTACCACATGGAGGAATCGCGCCGCATCACGGGCTGCGACGCTCTTGTAGTGGCTATGAGCGGCGATTTCGTACAGCGCGGTGAGCCTGCGATGCTCGACAAATGGACGAGAGCAGGGCTCGCGCTTGAAAACGGCGCCGATCTGGTCATAGAGATACCGGTGCTGTTCTGCCTCGGAAATGCGTCTCAGTATGCAGGGGCGTCAGTCAGGCTGCTCGAGGCTGCAGGCTGCGATCACATCTCGTTCGGCAGTGAATGCGGCGACGCCGCTCTCGTGGATCAGGTTGCGCATGTCATCAAAAACTACCGCAGCGAAATGGATGCTGAGATAGCTACGCTTACAAGAGCGGGCACGAGCTATCCGGCGGCGAGATCCACCGTTTACAGATCGATCAGGATGAGAGGGACCGAAAAATACTCTGTCGACGACGAGCTTGCCATACTGAGCAGCCCGAACGACATACTTGCGGTAGAATACGCTCTTGCCATGCGCTCTGCCGAGCCTGTGGTCATCAGGAGGACAGGTGCCGGATACAACGAGGGCATGACTCACGAAAACGAGTTCCAGAGTGCGTCAGGCATAAGGGAGATGCACAGAGACGGGCTTGATATAACGCCATATGTACCTGTGGATACCTTTGACGCCATACTCAAAAGCCGCGCAGCGGAAATGTCCCAGTGGTGGGATATCATAAGATACGCTGTTCTGTCGAGATCCGCAAAGGAGATAGAGGACTGCCCGTCGGGAGGCGACGGACTCGGCAATCTGCTCAAAAAAGAGCTGCTCCGCGCTGAATCCGCAGACGCCTTCATCAAGGCCGTCAAATCAAAAAAATACACGTATACAAGGATATCGAGGCTCTGCATGCAGGTCGTGCTCGGCATCACAAGGCGCAGATATCCTCATTCCGGGCCTATGTACATAAGAGTACTCGGCTTCAATGAGACAGGAAGGAGGATACTCGCTGAGCTTCGCGAAAAAGAGGCGGATCACATATGCCCGCTGCCTGTGATCACAAACATCAACCGTGAATCGGATAAGCTCGGGACATCGGCTCTGAGCCTGCTTGAGCTGGATACACATGCGGCAGACATATATAATGTCATAAGCGGCAGGGACGCGGCAGCCTGCTCCGACCACCGCATGCGCCCGCGGATGCCTGAGCGTCAGAACTCAGCAAAGCCGCTGCCGTGATTGTAAGCTCATATCCTGCATCTTTGAAAAAATTTTGACAAAAGGCTTGCATTTGCTCCTCAAAAGAGTTATTTTAGTAGTGCGCGCCGGGGTGTGGCTCAGCTTGGTAGAGCGCTTCGTTCGGGACGAAGAGGTCGCGTGTTCAAATCTCGTCACCCCGACCATTCGGGCCGCTGATCGAAAAGATCAGCGGCTATTAACATGAACAACACGGTCCCCGCCCGCTGAACAGCAGACGGGAATGGTTCGTTGACCGTCCCGGTTGGCTCAAAACATATAAAAAAAGATAAAAAAGCCGTTGACATTATAGGTGTGGCTGACTATAATAAATCGGTGCGACGGACTAGATTTTCCGCCGATGAACAAGCTTATCAATAAGAATTCATATACAAGGAGGTGTCGACAGTGGCAGTACCTAAGAGGAAAACATCACAGGCTAAGACAAGCGGCAGAAAGGCTGCTAACATGAAGAAGAGCATTACCGGACTTTCGATCTGTCCTCAGTGCCATGAGCCAAAGCTTCCACACAGAGTATGTCCAAACTGCGGTTACTATGACGGCAGAGACGTAGTAAACGCTGAATAATATTCGGTATTTACCGGCTAATGATGGAAGGGTGCAGGCCGCAAGGCTTGCACTGTTTTTTTGGTATTTGATAATGTGAGGCAAAGTAGTATAATTAATTGCTTAAGCACATGATATGGAGATTTATACATGGCAGATAATACACAAGCTAAGAGAGGGCCGGGGAGACCGCCCGGGAGCAAGAATAAAGCAAAGGACAAGAAGCCTGCGCCTCCGGTGACCAATGCCGAAAAGATAGAGCAGATGCAGGCAAGATACGACCGGGACAGACGCAATCTCGACGTGATATGGAGCATCACTCTGTTCGCGTTGGGCGTTTTCCTGTTCTTTACCGTGGTCATGGATACCACAGGCGCCTTTGGCATGGCTGTGCATGATGTATGCATGGGACTTTTCGGTCTGATGGCATATGTGCTGCCGTTCCTGTTCATATTATTCGCTCTGCTGCTTATGACGCGCAAGCTGCAGCATGCCGGCGGCAGGACGATATTCTTTTTGTTCCTGATATTCATCAACCTCTGCATATTGAATTCATACAGATTTATAGATGAAAAGTCTCTTGAATTCGGATTTGCGGATATTGCTGAATACTATGTCAAGGCTGTAAAGGGAGATATGGGCGGCGCCGTAGGAATGGAGCTCGGCACTCTGCTCGTCAAATTCTTCGGCAAGCCGGGACTGCTGATCATTGCGCTCGCTCTGATCGTTATCTCTCTCTTCCTCGTGGCCAATACGCCTATCTCGAGATTCTTCGAGGACTGGGGCAAAAAGCGCGAGGCGAAGCGCATTATGAGAGAGATGGAAGAGGCGGAGCTTGACAGGGTGCAGAGGACTGTCGCGGCAGCCGCGACACCGGGCGCTGATCCGCTTACCGGAGTCGTAAAGGGAGCGAGAGCTGCAGACATGCAGGATACCATCGTCCTGCCCGATGAAGGCGAAAAAAAATCATTCTGGAAATCGATACTGAACGGCATCATGAAATCCGACGAGCCTGTACCTGTTCCGGCACAGACCAGACACTATATCGACGCGGATCCTGATATTCCGGTGCCGTTTGCCTACCAGACAGACCATGGCAACAGGCCGGACAGCATAGCTGCCTCTGCGTCTCAGATACGTCAGGCTGCGGCTCCCGGGCCTGCGGGACTCGATGAGAGAACCCTTCCGGCTCAAAAGAACGATTCGGTCATGGAGGCTCTTAAACGCGACACCTTTTTCGGACGCATAGCTAAAAAAATTACCGGCGCCCCTGACTATAGTGATAACGATGACGGAGATTACGGATATCCCGGAAGAAGGATGAACGGAAGCAGCCCGGGAGACACAGGGCTCACCGGACTCGGAAGCAGCGCCTCGCCGGCAGATGACGGCGCAGGCTTAGGCACGGGCCTTGGCGGCAGCGCAGAAATGAGCAGCGGCAGCGGTATGCCTAAGACCTACGGGCTCGGGGATCCTGAGGACTTCGGACATTCGGGCTCATACGGGCTCGGAGGCAGTCCTGCGGGCGCAAATGCCGCCGGAAGAGATCGCGGCTATTCCGCAGTCTCAGACGCTGCGCCCCGCGAGGCACGCAGGAACGCCGGCAGGACTCTTCCTGCGCAAGCCGCAGCAGCAGCGGCGGGTACTGCCTCAAAAGCAGTTCCAAAGACGGCAAGAGGAGCCTCCGCAAAGAATTCGCTTATTAACACCGATGACAGCAGGGGCCGTAACGCTTCTGAACAGAGAGGCCGCTCAAAAAGGGAAGACCTGCCTCCCGAGACCGAGGACGAGATAAGGGCTGAGACCGATGCTCTGACTGAGAGCTTCAACACATCTGCTGAGGATTCAACTTATGTTATGCCTCCTGTGAGTCTGCTCAAAAAGCCTGCTGCTAACAAACAGATGGCGAGCGATTACCAGCTCGAGCAAAAGGCCGACATGCTCGAACAGACGCTGAATGATTTTGGCGTCGACGCAAAGGTCATGACGGTCACTCAGGGCGCGTCCGTAACGAGGTACGAGGTCAAGCCCGCCACCGGCGTCAAGGTGTCGAGCATCACAAAGCTCGCGGATGACATCGCGCTCAACATGCGCGCCAAGAGCATCAGGATAGAGGCTCCTATACCGGGCAAGGCTGCAGTGGGAATAGAGGTAGAGAACGATAAACCGTCGCCTGTGCTGGTCCGCGAGCTCATAGAATCCGAGGAATTTCAGCAGGCGCCGTCAAAGATATCCTTTGTCGTAGGCAAGGATATCTCAGGCAATAATATAGTCGCAGACCTTAAGGAAATGCCGCATCTGCTGATCGCAGGCGCGACAGGCTCAGGCAAATCCGTGTGCATCAACACAATTATCACGAGCTTTTTGTACAAGGCCAAGCCGTCGGATCTGAAGCTTATCATGATAGACCCTAAGGTCGTCGAGCTTGCCAATTACAACGGCATTCCGCATATGCTGACACCGGTCGTCACAGATCCGCGCAAGGCGTCGAGAGCTCTTGCGATAGCTGTCGAGGAGATGGACAAGCGCTACGAGCTCTTTGCGAAGGAGGGGGTCAAGGATCTCGAATCGTACAACGAGCTGATGAGAGCCAACCACGAATACACAAGCTGCAAGCCTCAGGTCGTTATCATAATCGACGAGCTTGCGGATCTGATGATGGCTGCTCCGTCTGAGGTCGAGAACTCGATCTGCCGCCTGGCCCAAAAGGCGAGAGCTGCCGGCATGCACCTGATCGTCGCGACTCAGAGGCCTTCGGTCGATGTGGTTACGGGACTCATCAAGGCAAATATTCCTTCGAGGATAGCGTTCAGCGTGGCATCCCAGTTCGACTCGAGGACTATACTCGACATGGCAGGGGCCGAAAAGCTGCTCGGCAAGGGAGACATGCTCTTCTCGCCTGTAGGTTCAAACAAGCCGTACAGAGTCCAGGGTCCGTTCATTTCGGAGAGCGAGTCAGACAAAGTCATAAATTTTGTCAAAAAAGAGGGCGGAGCTCCGGCATACGACGAAGAGCTCAAGAGCGCCATCGAGAACGCCGACAAAAAAGGCAACTCAGCCCCGCAGGACGAGCTGACAGAGGATGCCATAGCCTTTATTTTCAAATCCAAACAGGCCTCTGTATCGATGCTCCAGAGAAGGTTCAGGATAGGCTACAACAGAGCGGCAAGGATAATCGATGAGATAGAGGAAAAAGGCATCATCGGGCCTTCAGACGGCTCAAAAGCACGTAAGCTGCTCATTACAGAGGAAGAGTATTACGGAAGCGGCGAGGATGACGGCGGAACGGAGACGGGCCCTGCGGCAGCCGAGCCTGTAATGAACGATCAGCAGTCCGGAGGCGTGCATGCTTCGGCTCCGCAGACTGATGAAGCTGTCGAGTACAACAAGGAAATGGTGAGAAACGCCATAGACTCCTTCAATTCTCTGCCTGAGAGCGTACAAAAGATGGTGATGGATTCAGACCATCATGAATAACGAATGAAGAAACGCGGAACATTAATTTGCAAAAATAACAATAATAACAAAAATTACAATAGTAACAATAATCAACAGATTTATGGGTAAGAAGATTTTTATAGACACGCTTGGATGTGCCAAGAATGATTACGATTCTCAGATGCTGGCGGCGTCTCTTATCGAAAGGGGCTGCGTCGTTACGCAGGATGCTGCCGAAGCGGATATCCTGATAGTCAACACCTGCGGCTTTATCGAGGACGCGAAGAGGGAGTCTATCGAGCGCATCTTCGAGTATTCCGATGCCAAGGACAAGGATGTCAGGCTGGTAGTAACGGGCTGCCTGTCCGAGAGATATCACAGCGAGCTGGCAGCGGAAATGCCGGAGGTCGACATGTTCTTCGGCGTAAATGACTATGACGACCTGCCGGGGATACTGCTTGATGAATACGGAGACTCATCTTCAAGTGGATCTGCTCTCTCTTCGGACAGGGTCGGCAGACAGCTCGATGACCTCAGGTACAGGAAGAGGGAATTTGATAAGGGCGCTTATACGGGGGTCCTCAAGATAGCTGAGGGCTGTAATAACGCATGCAGCTTTTGCGCTATACCTTCGATACGAGGCCCTTACAGATCAAAGCGCATCGAAGACTGCGTACGTGAGGCTGAGGACATGGCGGCAGCCGGCATCAGGGAGCTGATACTGATCGCTCAGGACACATCGCAGTACGGCAGGGATCTCTACGGAGAGATAAGGCTCCCGGAGCTTCTCCACAGACTCTGCAGGATAGAGGGCATCGAATGGATACGACTGATGTATGTTTACGATAACGGCATTACCGATGAACTGATCAGGACTATTCGTGAAGAGCCGAAGATCTGCAAATACATCGATATGCCTATACAGCATGTATCCGACCATGTCCTTAACATGATGCGCAGGCAGTCGAGCGGAGCATCCATCAGAGCGGCGATCAGGCGCCTGAGAGATGAGATCCCGGATATTCACATCAGGACCACGCTTCTGGTCGGTTTCCCGGGAGAGACTGAGGACGATGTGCAGCAGCTCGTTGATTTTATCGATGAGATGAAGATCGACAGGATGGGCGCGTTCGCGTTCTCGGACGAGGAGGGCACAGCGTCATATGAGATGGACGGCAAGCTCGATGAAGAGACCAAGGAAGCAAGGCGGGATCTGATCATGCAGCATCAGATGGCCGTCAGCACCGAGCTTAACGAACGCAAGATCGGAAGAACCTATGAGATAATCGTTGATGAGATCTGCGGCGACGGTCTGTACGCCGGACGCAGCAGATACGATTCACCTGAGATAGACTGTGCTGTGACATTCAGCTCAGATGAAGAGCTGCAGCCGGGCGATATCGTGAATGTACTCATTAAAGAAGCTTTTGAATATGATCTGGAAGGAGTAAGAGTATAATGTGGAGCAAAATGAATCTGCCTAACAAACTGACAATGATAAGGATGATCGCGGTGCCTTTTTTCATAGCCGCTTACATGCTGGGCGCGTATCCTGTCGCGCTGGTGCTGTTCATAGCAGCATCGGTCACTGATTTTTTTGACGGCAAGATCGCGAGAGAACGAGGCCTGGTCACTAATTTCGGCAAGATCATGGACCCTCTCGCCGACAAGATACTCGTCTATTCGGCGCTCTGTCTCTTCATCGAGACCGAGATCATCGACGGATGGATGCTTATAATCATACTGGCAAGGGAATTCATCGTGGCCGGAATGAGGACGGTATCGGCGTCCGAGGGCAAGGTGCTCGCTGCCGGCATGTCGGGCAAGATCAAGACAGTGCTGCAGATGGTCGCTGTTATAATATTCCTGCTCGGACTCTCACTGCCTGATTACAGAGTCATAATCACGGCCGGCAACGTCATATTCATACTTTCGCTCGTCATGACGGTATACTCAGGCTGCGAATACATATACAGGAACAAAGACGTATTTAGTATGTGATTTTATTATAGTGGATATAGAGTTGACCAAAGCCATAGGTGGAGGCTCTGCGGTAGCCGGTACTTAGCGATTGGCAAGCCGAAGGCGCAGACAGAGCTTAGTACCGCTGCGTTAAGCCGCAGCGAGGCGAGAGCCGTACTCCACATGTGGCTATGGACAACTCGGCGAAACAAAAGACTATTCAGGAGATATTCCATATGAAAACATCGATAATAGCAGTCGGGACCGAGCTGCTGTTCGGCCAGACGGTGAACACCAACGCATCATTCCTTTCAGACAAGCTCAACCACATGGGATTTGACGTCATGTACCATTTTGTTGTAGGTGATAATCCTGAGAGATTAAGAGCAAAGATAAGGGAAGCCTTTGCGGACACGGATCTTATCCTGCTCACAGGAGGCCTCGGTCCGACACAGGACGATCTCACTAAGGAGATAGTCGCAGAGGAAATGGGCGCGGAGCTTTATCTCGATGAGCAGGCTCTTGAGGATCTGAAGGCATTCTTCGACAAGCGCGGCAGATATATGGCCGAAAACAATCTCAAGCAGGCATATCTTCCTGTCGGCTGCACGCCGCTATACAATGCGTCCGGCACGGCGCCGGGATTCGCCCTCGAAAAGGACGGAAAGATCGCGATATGCTTCCCCGGACCGCCGCGCGAGATGAAATGGCTGTGGGAGAACGGCGCCAGAGCTTATCTCGAGGGCTTCATGGACAAGAAGATGTTTTACCGTGTCATAAGGACCATAGGCATAGGGGAATCTGATCTCGAGATGCTGCTGATGCCTCTTATCGACGGACAGACCGACCCTACTATTGCTACATATGCCAAGGAGGGCGAATGCACTCTTAGAGTGGCATCGCAGAGAGACACTATGGAAGAGGCTGAGGCGGCTGTCCGCGAGATGACGGACAAGGTTACGGAGCTCGCGGGCGAATACATATACAGCTATGATGACGAGGAGCTGAACGAGGTGGTCGTGCGCATACTGAAGGAAAAACATCTGACCGTCGCTTCGGCGGAATCGGCTACAGCCGGCATGTTCGCGTCGCGAATAGCCGATGTACCGGGAGCCTCGGAAGTGATGCATTCGTCATTTGTGACCTACAGCAACGAATCAAAGATAAGGAACGTAGGTGTCCCTGCTGAAACGATCGAAAAATACGGTGTGGTCAGCCCTGAGACGGCGGTCGCTATGGCTGCCGGCGCAAGAGCTGCTGCCGGAGCCGATATAGGCGTATCAGTCACAGGATATGCCGGCCCTGAAGCGGATCCGGGGCACAATGCCGGCGAAGCGTATATCGGATACGCTTTCGGTGATAATACAGGGTTTTATGCTGTGAATACCTCACGCAGCATGCGCAAATGGAACCGCAATTATTTCATGCTCAGGATGCTGCGCGCAGTCTATCTGCTGATCAAATGATGCTTTTATACAGCGAAAATTTTTCAAAAGTGGATAAATTGCAGGATTTCATTCACGGATTGTTCGACAACGGGATGGACTTCAAAATATAATATTGACAAGAGTATTATCTTACAGTATTATATTTGCGAACAAGCGTTCTTGAAAAGGAGAGATCATGGCTACAAACAATACGGATATTTCTGCAAAGGAAAAGGCTTTGCAGCAGGCGCTCGACCAGATACAGAAGCAGTACGGCAAGGGCGCGATCATGAAGCTCGGCGATGCCGGCCCGGTAAACAATGTCGAGGTTATTTCCACAGGCTCCGTGAGCCTGGATTTTGCGACAGGCATAGGCGGATATCCTAAGGGAAGGATAATCGAGATATACGGTCCCGAATCATCCGGTAAAACAACTCTGACCCTGCATGCGATAGCGGAGGCTCAAAGGGATGGCGGTCAGGCCGCGTTCATAGACGCTGAGCACGCTCTTGACCCTGTATACGCGAAGAATCTCGGCGTCAATGTGGATGAGCTGCTCGTTTCCCAGCCTGATACCGGCGAACAGGCTCTTGAGATATGCGAGATGCTTGCCAGAAGCGGCGCGGTCGACATCATAGTAATAGATTCGGTCGCCGCTCTCGTGCCTAAGGCTGAGATACAGGGCGACATGGGAGATTCTCACGTCGGTCTCCAGGCAAGGCTCATGTCACAGGCGCTCCGTAAGATAGCAGGCGCTGTCAACACGTCGACTACCTGTGTGATCTTCATAAACCAGCTCAGAGAAAAGATCGGCATCATGTTCGGTAACCCTGAGACGACTACAGGAGGAAGAGCTCTCACATTCTACGCGTCAATGAGACTCGATGTCCGTAAGATTGATACCATCAAAAAAGGCGAAGAGGTATTCGGAAACAGGACCAGAGTCAAGATAGTAAAGAATAAGGTGTCTCCTCCGTTTAGAAAAGCCGAGTTCGATATCATGTACGGAACAGGCATCTCTCTTTCGGGTGACATACTCGACATGGCATCCGATCTCGGAATAATAGAAAAAGCCGGTTCATGGTACAGCTACAACGGTGAGCGAATAGGACAGGGAAGAGAGAACGTCAAGGCATTTCTCGAGAACAATCCTGCTATCCTGAATGAAGTAAGACAAAAGCTCATGGATAATCTGCGCGGCAATGACGCGGAGGCGGATCAGGACGACGGACGCATCCGCGTTGATGAAGACGGCGTAGTCATCGAATGAGCCGGATAAACAGCTCAATAAATGCTCAATAAGTGCTCAATAAGTCGCATAAACTCCTTGACACGGATATTGCGCTGTGGTAATATCTTACGCGGTTAACCGCTCGGGACAGGTTTTTAAGCTGTGCACACGGCACACACCGCGATTCCGGCGAGTCTGGTTCAAGGAGGATATTAAATACATGTACGCAATTATCAGAACAGGCGGAAAGCAGTACAGAGTTCAGGAAAACGACGAATTCAGAGTAGAAAAGCTTGACGCGAACGTAGGTGACAAGGTAGTTTTCGACGAGGTCGTAGCTGTTGGCGGAGAAGAACTCGTAGTAGGAACACCTCTTGTTGAGGGCTGTGCAGTTCAGGCTGAGGTGCTCGAGCAGGGCAAGGCAGACAAGGTCATCATCTACAAGTACAAGGCAAAGAAGGATTACAGACGCAAGAACGGCCACAGACAGCCATATACACTGGTCAAGGTAACTGCTATCGGCGAAGGACTCAAAGCTGAGAAGGCAGAACCTGCAAAGGCTGATGCATCTGCAGCAGCAGAGGCACCAAAGGCAAACCTTTCGATGAAGAAGGACGAGCTTCTTGCAATAGCTAAGGAAATGGGCATCGAGGTTTCCGCAAAGGCGACCAAGGCAGACATCCTGGCAGCAATAGAGGCATAGTAGTTAGAACAGGAGGTATTATCGATGTCAAGTAAAAAGGGAGTAGGTAGTTCCAAGAACGGCAGAGACTCTGAGTCCAAGAGACTTGGACTTAAGGTAGGTGCCGGTGAATATGTAAGCGCAGGCAGCATTCTCATGAGACAGAGAGGAACAAAGTTCCATCCTGGCAACAACGTTGGTATCGGCGGAGACGACACACTCTTCGCGAAGATCGACGGCAGCGTCAAGTTCGAGAGATACGACAAGAAGAGAAAACAGATCAGCGTTTACAGCAAAGAAGCTTAATCAGAGCGATCAGTTATGGCCCCTGCAATTATATTGTAGGGGCTTTTTTTAGCAATTGGAGAATCATATGTTTGTTGACAGAGCGGAAATCACTATAGTGTCGGGAAAAGGCGGCAACGGCGCGGTCACATTCAGGCGTGATCCGTATGTTCCGGATGGCGGACCGGACGGCAGAGACGGCGGAGACGGCGGCAGCGTCATT
The DNA here is from genome assembly GCA_017433945.1 of Mogibacterium sp. GTDB lineage: Bacteria > Bacillota > Clostridia > Peptostreptococcales > Anaerovoracaceae > Crickella. The sequence continues at coordinate 11,844 of JAFRGH010000077.1, forward strand.
TTTGTTGCCGATCGTAATCTCAGGACACTGATGGACTTTAAATACAAGAGAAAATATCAGGCTGAGAACGGTCAGAACGGAATGAAGAGAAACCGTTACGGAAAAAAAGGTCAGGATCTGTATATCAAGGTGCCGGTCGGCACTATGATCATCGATAAAGAGACAGGATTATTGATGAAGGACCTCGCAAGCGACGGAGATCAGGTGACCGCAGCCAAGGGAGGCAGAGGAGGACGCGGAAACGTCCACTACAAGAGCAGCATAAGGCAGGCACCTAATTTTGCGGAGGCCGGCGGATTTGCAAAGGAGAGAGCTGTCATCCTGGAGCTTAAGCTGATCGCGGACGCGGGCTTACTCGGTTTTCCTAATGTAGGCAAATCGACGCTGCTCTCCGTTTCCACCAATTCAAAGCCAAAGATAGCAGGATACCATTTCACGACTATCGATCCTAACCTCGGAGTCGTATATCTTCACGATACCAGCTTTGTAATGGCTGATATCGCCGGCATCATCGAAGGCGCTTCGCAGGGCGCGGGCCTCGGCTTTAAATTTTTGAAGCATATCGAGAGAACAAAGGTGCTCATACACGTAGTCGATATCTCGGGCTCCGAGGGCAGAGATCCGATAGATGACTACAAAAAGATAAACGCGGAGCTCGGGCAGTTTGATCCTAAACTGCTGGATAAGCCTCAGATAATAGCGGCCAACAAGACCGATATAGTATTCGATCAGGATAAATACGATGAATTCATGTCGTTTATGGAGCAGGAGGGACGCAGGGTGTTCCCTATAAGCGCCGCGACCGGCAAGGGCATCACGGAGCTTTTGAACGCTGTCCTCAATGAGATTGAGAGCTATGTTGAGCCTGATGAAGAGCCTATGGCGATGTTCGACTTTGCCGCTGACGATTACGATGAGGATTACAAAAAGCTCAGCGGATACAGGGATGAGGACGGCAGCTATGTGCTTGAAGGCAGGCAGCTGACCAAGATATTCAATTCTACTAATTTTAC
>JAFRGH010000009.1 GCA_017433945.1 Mogibacterium sp.
CTCTTTTCCAGATCTTTCATTTTGAAGCTGTTCGCTTCGCGTTTTAAGACCTGTACTGCACTATGAATTTTTCTATGTTCCGCTGCGCTTCTCAGCGACAGCTTCATTATTATACGCAATCCCTCAGTCCTTGTCAATACCTTTTTCAAAGTTTTTCAAGTTTTATTTTGTTGGGATCGTCCCGCGGTCTTACCTCCGTACTTTCGGCTCTTGTCGCCGCTCTTACGTTCGGGTTTTGCTTTCCCGTTTTAAAAACCGGTCCGCCTTTCGGCTCCCGGTTTCTGACCGCTCGATTATTATAGCCTTTTTTCAGCGTATGTCAACACCTTTTCGCTGTTTTTTTGACTTATTTTTGTATATTTTTATCTATACACTTCAGCCGCTAAGCGCCGAAATCCCCGCTGTCATCCTTTTCCGCAGCGTTCACAATATCCGTCCTCTCGATAGGCTCCCACAAAGTATACGGCGGATACCTCAGCAGATACCTCTTATAAGCCTGCCTCATCCTCCCGATGCTGTTTTTGCCCATCGAGATGCTCTGGCCTGACTAAAAGTTCACATAGAAGCCGCTTATGTCTTTGACATGATCCAGGTTTATTATCATCCCCTTCATAGGTCTGTAAAAACCGCGGTTCGCCAGCAGCTTGACTATCGCTGCCATGGACTCATAAAAGGTATAGTCCTTTTCCGGCGTCACAACATGTACCCGCCGGCCCTCCTGCTCTATCAGCTCGATGTCATCGATCCTTATCCTCGCGCACTGATTCGAACTGATCACCGAAATGAATTCGGACACTTCGTTCTTCACATTCTTTTTTACTGCTCTGTTTGTCATGATCTGCCACCCCCAGCCTGATATGTTTCAACACAGTTTAGATATTATGCAGTAATGCTTTGAACCTATAATCTCACATCGGCTTCGTTATTGTCAGGGATTTATATCGCCACAATTCGCACAAAATCGCACTTCCGGCCGGAAGCGGTACCGGCTTCTGACGCATCACTATCGATTCATATATCGACTCATATATTGTGTAATTCTCATATATTGTGGTAAAATTTGGTCTGTAGAGTAAATATCAGGCGTTAAGTGTCATCGGGATGGGATGTTGCCCGGAGAACGAAAACTATATTCAGTGCGCTGCTCAGCTCTTCAGGCTGTGAGTTACATACTGAAAAGTTGCGATTTGGTATTGCATCCGCTACTGCAGTCTTTAATTTCAGAACGGAAGATATCCCTCTTCGAATACAGCGTTCGCTGCAGTAAAGCGATAAAGCCGCGTTTTTTAGTTGTTTGAACGCTTATGAGCGTATTTGAAGGAGGGTTTTATTATGACTAAAAAGATTTCGACCGAGCAGCTCGTGATCATGGGCTTTATGATCGCCCTATCTGTAGTGCTTTCCAAGCTGATCTCGATCAATATATCGTTTCTCAGAATAGGCTTCGGCTTCCTGCCGGCAGCTGTAATTGCGATTTTGTACGGACCGCTCTGGTCGTGCGCAGGCTATGCGCTGGCCGACCTTATAGGAGCGTTTCTCTTTCCGACCGGTCCATTCAATCCGGGCTTCACCCTGTCAGCCGCGCTCACAGGCCTCATTTTCGGCCTCGTACTTTACAAAAAGGATATCACTTTACTACGCGCTCTCACAGCAAGCGCCCTAGTGGCTGTTGTCGTGAATCTGCTGATCAACACCTACTGGCTCACATTTATTCTCGGCAAGGGCTACACCGTCCTTCTCGCTTCGCGGGCAGTCAAGGAGCTTGTATCTATCCCGGTCATGGCGCTTCTTATACTTGCAATGGACAGGACCGTGATCAAATCATTCCGTACACGCTCAGGAACGGTCAGAGAACAATGAAACATCAGTTCATCTCTCAGCTGAGCTATATGCTCAGTCCGAAAGGACCTCGTACATATCCTGAGCATCATCCTTTCGCACCGTATCCGGCATCGCCGCAACCTTCACCCTGAGGGTGTTGGATCCGAACGTGACCTGAATGATGTCACCTGTCTTCAGCTCGAGGCCCGGCTTGGCGACCTTGCCGTTTACCTCGACTCTGCCCTGCTCGCACGCGTCCTTGGCGACCGTGCGGCGTTTTATTATTCTCGAATTTTTCAAAAATTTATCCAGTCTCATTTTTTCTCCCGACATAATAATACGGCGGACAGCCGGCAGGCCATCCGCCCCAAATAGTATCGATACGTTTCAACAAACTCTATATCAATAAACGTCTGTCAAAATACTATTTATTGACTGCATCCTTGAGAGATTTTCCTGCCTTGAAAACAGGCGCCTTCGAAGCAGGGATCGAGATAACAGTTTCAGGCTGCTGAGGATTTCTGCCGGTCCTGGCCTTTCTTGCCCTTGTTTCAAAGGTTCCGAATCCGATCAGTCTGACACTTTCACCTTCAACGAGTGCCTGCTCGATAGTTTCGAGAACAGCATCGAGAGCAAGCTCAGCGTCCTTTTTTTTGAAACCTGTCTTATCTGCAAGCTTTGCAACCAATTCAGCTTTGTTCATTGTAAGTTCCTCCTTAACACTCTCAACACATGTATACACATTATGATTTATCCCGACCGGTTTGTCAACATCCATGCCGCGGTTTTTTAGCATTTATTGCCCTTACCTTTTGGCAAGATGCAGCCTCACTGCAAGACTGTATATCAGCTCGCCCTTCGGTATCAGCTCGATTTCGTCCTTTGTGACAGCTCCGCTCAGGAACACCGCGACAAAGTAAACGCATACAGCGGCAGCTATCGCGAGCAGCACCGAAACAGCATTTTGCATATGGATAAGCAGCGCTCCCCTGTATACTCCGATCGTCACTATGCCCATCACAGCAGCAGCAAAGAGAGGCTTAACAAAAATACTCTTCATATCGAGATCGACGTCGGCATATTTTCGCAGACCTCTGTAATTGAGCAGCGCAGAAATAAGATATGCCATGACCGAGCCGATGGCTGCCCCGTTCACATTGAAATAATGTATGCCGACGAGCACGTATGTGATCACGATCTTGGCAAGCGCGCCGATGAACAGATTGACGACCGGCAGAGTCATCTTGCCTATTCCCTGCAGACTGCTCGAAAGCGTTCTCATGATCGCGAGAGTGATTATGCTGAGAGCCAGTATCTGCAGAGTCGAGGTCGCAAGATCCGCCTCGTCCGGCTTGGCCGGATACAGCATATGCAGTATAGGGTTCGCGAGCACTATGAGTCCGGCAGCGCACGGATAAGCTATGACCATCATGGTCTTGAGGCCCGTCTTGATGTTCCTGTCGAGATCGTCCTTGCGCTTAAGAGTGAACGCAGTTGTAACCGCCGGGATAAGGCTGATAGTGATAGCATCAACGAAGACGACCGGCAGATTGACGAGGGGATCGCAGTATCCGCTGATCAGGCCGTACAGAGTCTTGGACATGTCAAGATCCCAGCCCGTCGCCTGCAGCCTCCGCATTACGATAGCCGCGTCGATGTTCATCATCAGCGGCATTATCGACGAGCCGATCGTGATAGGGATGACTATTTCGACAAGCTCCCTGAACCTCTGCCTGTCGCTCTCCTCCCTGATCACCGAGCCATTCATCAGGCGCCGCCTCTCCGGTCTTTTTCGGATATAGATCACAAGCAGCACGATCATTGCCGCGATCATTCCTGCCGAAGCACCAAAAGTCGCGCCGGCCGCCGCCATCTCGAGGCTCGTGCGAAAGAACGCAAATGCCAGCGCAAGACCGGCAGCGACTCTGACAATCTGCTCTATGACCTGCGACACAGCGGTCGGCGTCATCTGCTGCTGCCCCTGAAAATATCCTCGAAGCGACGCGGCAACCGGCGTAAACAGGAGCGCGATCGAAATCGCTCTTATCGAAGCCTCAGCTCCCGGATTGCCGTAAGCTCTTGCTATCGCGCCCGCCCCGAAGAAGCAGAGCAAAAATGAGAGTCCGCTTACGGCCAGTGTCGCGCGAAGCGCCAGCTTGTATGATTTGTGCGCGTTGATGTAATCGCCGTGGGCTATCCTCTCCGAAACCATCCTCGATATGGCCACCGGGAACCCCGCAGTCGCGATCACGTAAAAGAACTGGTAGACAGGATAAGCCGCGCCGTAATACGACTGCCCCTCGGCGCCGATCATATTGGTCAGCGGTATCCTGAACACGGCGCCGAAGATCTTGCTGACTATCCCGGCAACTGCGAGTATTGCATCGCCCTTCATCAGCGTGTTCGCCGCCGCGCTGCGTGTATTATTTACTTAATTGTCTCTTTTGTTATCTTCCATAATTCTGTCAGATCATCGTCAATTATCTACAGCATAGCCAGAATGCTTTGTGTAGCCTTCTCAGCCTCCGCCATAGTCTTTTCGATATCTATGTTCTTGTATTAGCCGTCTCTGTAAACTACCTCGCCGTCCACCATCGTCAGCAGCACATCCTTGCCGTCTGCCGAGTAGACCAGCCCGTTCACAGGATCGTGGAGCGGCCTCATATTAGGCACGTCCACATCCACGACTATGAGGTCTGCCTTGAAGCCTTCCTTCATCAGTCCGCAGTCCTCTCTGCCCTGAGCCAGAGCGCCCGCCCTGGTCGCGCTGTACAGCACCTGCTGAGGCGTGATCACAGCAGGATCCAGGGCCCTCACCTTGCCGGCAAGCGCGAACATCTTCATTTCTTCGAAAAAATTAAGGCTGTTGTTGCTCGCTACGCTGTCTGTACCTATGGCTACATTTATCCCCTTCGCGTACAGAGCCGGCACATCGCAGATCCCGCTCGCAAGCTTCATATTGCTTATCGGATTGCTCGAAACGCTGACCTTTTTTGCTGCCAGTATATCCCTGTCATTGTCCGTCAGCCATACGCAGTGAGCAGCGTTGCAAGGCTGATCAAAGATTCCCCTGGATTCAAAATACTCGACCGGAGTCATTCCGTATCTCTCGATACAGCCCTTGGTCTCTGATTCGGTTTCGGCAACATGAACATGCACGCGCACATCGAATTCCTTAGCTGTCTCGGCGATAGCCCTGATCCCGGGATCCGTATTAGTGTATTCCGAGTGAGGGCAGGCCTCGACCAGTATCTTTCCGTTCTGGAAGCCGTCATACATCATGATCGCTTCACGCATTTCCTTGAAGCCTTTGCACTCATCGACGCTGTCACAGCCCATAGTGGATACGGATCTCGAAACATTGCTCTTGAGTCCCGAAACGCTGATCGCTTTGATCATATCGTCCACAAAGAAATACATATCTGATGTCGAAACGATCCCGTATCTCATCGATTCAGCCATCGCCGTAAGCGTCGCCCAGTAAACGGCATCGCCGTACAGCTTGGCCTCAAAAGGAAATATTCTCTCGTTGAGCCATCTGTCAAGCGGCAGATTCTCGCCATATCCTCTCAGCAGAGTCATGGCCGAATGCGCGTGAGCATTATAGAAACCCGGCATCAGTATCCTGCCCCTGCCGTCATAGCCCTCGCCGAACACAGGATCAAAATCATCCGGTCTGCAGCAGTGGCAGCCATTGTTCATCGCCAGTATCTCACTGCTGTATTCCCTCGAAAGGCGGTCCAGCGTCTCCTCGTCCGGAGCCGTCTCGCCGATATATACTATCCTTTCACCGATCGTACCGACAAACATATCCGCGCGATACTTAAACTCATCATCGATCAGTCCTATATTTCTGAAGATCATCTCATTCCTCCTTAATCAGTATACTCGAATCCACCCCTAAAGTGAATACCACGTCGATCACAGTATGTGCTTCCGTATGCCCTTACGCAGTCTCCGGCATTTCTGGCGGATTCTCCGCCGCGTCACGCAGCACCCGCATCAGCGACAGCAATTTTTCATAGCCAGCGTCCATGCCGGTATACAGGCTCATTGTCGTTTCCCTGCCGCTCGAAATAGTCAGCGCCTCGCCGAACTCCGCCTTTGCCATAACTATAGCATAAGCCGACGGCTTGCTTTCCCTGTCATATTTGAGCTCGACCCTTTTGCCGCGCCTGACGATATTGATTACACCCGTCTTCTCTGCATGCGAGCGCATTTCCGCGACCCGTATCAGGCTCACAGTCTCATCCGGAACATCGCCGTATCTGTCGAGAAGCTCATCCGCCACATCGTCCGCGTCATCGCGCGAAGTGATCCCCGCGATCTTTTTATATGCCTGCAGTCTCAGCGATTCGTCGCTTATATACGAGGCCGGTATGGACGCGACCACAGGCACATCTATGGAAATATCCGAACGGCTGCTCGTGACCTCCTCGCCCTGGAGCTGGCGCACGGCGCGGTCGATTTCCTTGCAGTAAAGCTCATAGCCTATGCTCTCGATGTGACCGCTCTGAGCCTCGCCGAGTATGTTTCCCGCGCCTCTCAGCTCGAGATCGCGCATCGCCAGCTTGAAGCCCGCTCCGAATTCGGTAAATTCCCTTATCGCCGTCAGCCTCTTGCGGGCCAGCTCGGTGAGCACCTTGCCCGGCTGGTACATCAGATAAGCATAGGCCATCCTGCTGGATCTGCCGACCCTGCCCCTCAGCTGATAAAGCTGGGCAAGGCCGAAGCGGTCGGCGTTAAGGATTATCATGGTGTTGGCGTTCGGGATGTCTATGCCGTTCTCGATTATGGTCGTGGCGATCAGCACGTTTGTCCGTCCGTCGATAAAATCCATCATCGTGTTTTCGAGGGTCTCCTCGCTCATCCGCCCGTGCCCTATCGAGACTCTAGCCTCAGGAACGAGTCTCTCTACGGTATCGGCTATCTGATTGATGCCGGTTATCCTGTTGTTTACAACGAACACCTGGCCCCCGCGCGCAAGCTCACGCTCGATCGCGTTTCTCAATACATCCTCTTCATACGGAGTGACATATGTGTGTACCGGGAAGCGGTCCCCCGGCGGTTCTTCTATTATACTGATGTCCTTGATCCCTGTCAGCGACATGTTCAGGGTCCTCGGGATAGGCGTCGCCGAAAGAGTAAGCACGTCTATGTTTTTGCGTATCTGCTTTATCTTTTCCTTGTGGCGCACGCCGAAGCGCTGCTCCTCATCTATAACGAGCAGCCCGAGATCCTTGAATTCAATATCGTTCGAAAGCAGCCTGTGCGTGCCTATGATAAGATCGATGCTGCCGTTTTTGAGCTCCTTGCATATCTGCCTCTGCTGCCCCTCGGTCCTGAACCTCGACAGCTCCGATATCCTGAACGGAAAATTGGCGAACCTCTCGCGGAGATTGTGGTAGTGCTGGTTCACAAGCAGTGTAGTCGGCGCCAGTATCGCTGCCTGCTTCCCCTCCGAAAGGCATTTGAACACAGCTCTCGCAGCGACCTCGGTCTTGCCGTAGCCGACATCGCCGCAGAGCAGCCTGTCCATAGGCAGAGCCTTTTCCATATCCTCTTTTATCTCTTCGACAGCCCTCAGCTGATCGTCTGTCTCGGTATACGGAAAATCCGCTTCGAATTCTCTCTGCCACACCGTGTCCTCGCCAAAAGCGTAGCCGCCCATGGCCTGCCTTTCAGCATACAGCTTTACCAGATCCTCGGCGATCTCCATGATCGCCTTTTTCGCGCGCTCGCGTGTCCTCTTCCAGCTTCCTCCCGAGAGCTTCGAAAGGACAGGCGCGTTGCCCGAATTGCCTATGTATTTTTGTATGACGTCGAGCTGCTCGGTCGGAATGTAAAGCACGTCCGAGCCGGCATATCTGATGACGATGTAATCGCGCGTCTGCCCGTCGGCGGTCACGGGCCTGATTCCCTCAAAGCGCCCTATCCCGTGCGCCTCGTGCACGACGTAATCACCCTTGTGCAGATCCGAGAACTGTATCGAATCGGCCGATCTTTTGCGTTTCTTCGATTTGCGAGGCGTCCTGCTGTTCTCGCTGAAAATATCGCTCCCTGAAATATAGCAGATCTTTTCGTCGTCCATTATGAATCCGGCCGACAGGCTGCCGTCCCTGTATCCTATATTGCCGCTGACCTCAGCGATTTCAAGATATTCGCGTATCCTGTCGTTTCGCTCAGCAGAGCCCGCCGCGATCGTGATATTGTATCCGGCCCTGCTCAGCTTGCCTGTCTCCGCTGCAAAAAGATCTATCTGCCCGTTGAAAGGCGCGACCTGTCTGCTGCGTATATTGATGATGCTGTCGAGCCTGTCGGCTCCCTTGATGCTCTCCGGGAAAGGCGTATACAGCCTCAGATCACGCGGAAATCTTTTTGCTGCCCCGGTTCCCGGTATAGTCCCGTATGATCCGGCGTACAGCTCGTAAAGCAGCTCCTTGTCCAGGAACTCCGGCACGCTCTCCGCGACCCTTGCGGGATCCGCGACCGCCACTATACCGCTTCCGCCCTGCATGTGCTCCCACAGACATGCCTTTGGCACATCAAAATACTGCAGATAATCAGCGAAGATCTGGACATTACCCGCCTGTTCAAAGAGATCCGTGACTCGTCCCTTATGATTTTCGAGCGCGTCTATCCGTCCGTCCGAAACGGCCGGATCTGTATGCTCCGATCTGACCTGCCTGATGCGCCTGTCGTATTCACGCCGTATCGCAGTCAGAGCCTTTTCCTTTTCTTCATTCGTAGGAATAAATTCGGCCGCAGGTCCAATGCTTACGGACATGAGATTTTCGAGAGATCTCTGAGTGTCACTGTCATATGCCCTGATCGAATCGACCTCATCATCAAAGAATTCTATCCTCACAGGATCAGCCATAGCCGGCGGGAAAACATCGAGTATCCCGCCCCTTGCGGTGAATTCACCCGGCGACTCGGTCACCGGCGCGGCAGTGTAGCCCGCCTCAGCCAGTCTTCGTCTGAGCTCCGCAGGGTCGAGCTGCTCTCCAATGCGGATCTCATTCACTGCTGACCTGAATCTCTCAGGGCTCTCGGTCTGCCTGAGAGCAGCACTCACGGGCGCAACGACAATGCTCATGCCGGCCCCGGCTGCAGCTGCTTCAGCCGCCGGACGCCCGAGCGCCTGCATTGCACGTATCCTGGATATCAGGGACTCGCGGTTCCTCGCCTCATACAGTATCTGAACATCCTCTTCCTCAGGCATCACTATTATTTCCGCTTCAGGCAAATAAAAAACGAGGTCTTCAGCAAGACGCGCCGCAACACGTCCGGTTGAGACCACTATCAGAGCCCTGTCCTTTTTTCCTTTATGAGACCGGCAGCTATAAGATATGCAGTCCTGCTGCCGCTCACCCCGGTATAATTCGTAATCATTCAGCCTGCTCCGTCTTCTTTTTAGGCTTTTCCGGCACGTGATTGTGTACGTTCATCGCCTTGTCTATGCCGATGCCTATAATATCCTTTACCGCGGCAGCAGCCTCCGAAGCCGCCTTGTCGAGCAGCGCCTGCTCCTCCTTAGGCACCTTGCCTATCACGCGGTCCACAAGATCCTCGCCGCTCTCCGCAGCTCCGACCCCTATCCTTACACGCGGAAAATCTCTGGTACCCAGCTGCTGGACCACGGATTTCATACCGTTGTGAGTGCCCGGGCCGCCCGATTTCCTTATCCTTATAGCAGTAACAGGAATGTCAATATCGTCATAAATAACGATAACATTGCTGCTCGGCACATTATAATACATTGCGGCCTCCCTGACCGAGATACCGCTTCTGTTCATATAAGTCTCAGGCTTTACCAGTATGACCTTGCGTCCGGCTATCCTTCCCTGCCCGATGATCGCGTGGAATTTGCTCCGCCTTATATCGATCCCGGCATCAGAAGCGAGCGCATCCACGGCCCTGTAGCCCATGTTGTGCCTGGTCTTTTCATATTCCTTGCCCGGATTGCCGAGCCCGACGACGACAAAGGTGTCATCGTCGAACCCGGATCCTTTATTCTTGCCAAACAGTAATCCCATTATTCGTTAGTAGAGAACATTGCCGAAATAGGCTTGTGGCAGTAGATGCGTGTGATGGTCTCTGCGAAGATATGTCCGACCGAGAGCACCGTGAACTTGTCCAGCTTCTTTTCCGGCGGAATAGGAATAGTGTTGAGGAGCACCATTTCCTTGATCGGGCTCTTCTCTATCCTGTCAAGAGCCGGTCCCGAGAGAACAGCGTGAGTAGCGCAGGCATAAACATCCTTTGCTCCGAGGTCGATCAGCGCCTGGGCCGCATTGCAGATAGTTCCCGCTGTATCAATGAGGTCGTCGAGGATGATGCAGTTTTTGCCGTTTATATCACCGACTACGTTCATGATCTCGCTCTTGTTTGCCTCAGGCCTTCTCTTATCGATAATGGCGATAGGTACGTTGAGAGGCTTGGCCATATTGCGCGCTCTCTTTACTGAGCCGTGGTCAGGCGAAACGATCACAAGATCCTCGAGATTCTTTTCCGCGAAATACTCGGTCAGCATAGGCTGTCCCAGCATGTGGTCAACCGGGATGTCAAAATATCCCTGTTCCTGTGAAGCGTGCAGATCCATTGTGATGACTCTGTCGATTCCGGCCGCGGTGATCATATTGGCTACAAGCTTGGCTGTGATTGGATCCCTGGCCTTCGCTTTGCGGTCCTGTCTCGCATATCCGTAGTAAGGCATGATAGCCGTTACGCTGTTGCAGCTCGCTCTTTTGAGAGCGTCGGTCATGATCAGCAGCTCCATGAGATTGTCGTTTACCGGATCATTGGTGGATTGTACGATAAAGCAATCCTTGCCTCTTACCGATTCCCATATGCTTACACTGATCTCGCCGTCACTGAATTTCGTAACTGTAGCTTTACCTAATTCGATGCCCATATCCTCGGCGATCTCCTGCGCGAGCTCAGGGTGGGAATTACATGTGAAGAGTTTAAGGTTCGCAAAATTATCGTGCGACATGTCTTCGTCCTCCTGTAGAAAATTGCTGTGATGAGTGGTGTTAAGAACTGTTCTGTGCATGGACTTGGCGTCCCGTCTCATTTTTTCGCTCATACGGTATCTGGTTTCCTTTCCTTTCCGGTGCAGCGGCTTACTCCTTCGCCAGCAGCATCTCTCCGACCTTGTATACATCCCCCGCGCCCATGGTCATCGCGATGTCGTCCTTGCCTGCGAATCTGGTGATATAGTTTGCAATGTCCTCAAAATCCTTTACATAGTATATCGTCTTGTCCGGATGCTTTTTCTTCATGGCAGTCATCAGCTTGTATGACGATATATTATAAACATCTTTTTCGCGCGCGGCATAGATATCAGTGAGTATCACAACATCAGCCTCTTCAAAAGCGTCGACGAATTCGTCGAAAAGCGCCTTTGTGCGCGTATATGTATGAGGCTGGAATACCAGCCACAGCTTGTTATGCTTCACGTTGCGCGCAGCCGAAAGAGTCGCTTTGATCTCCGTAGGATGGTGCGCGTAGTCATCGATCACGATCACGCCGTTATCCGTAACTCCGTTGACCTCAAATCTCCTGTTTGTTCCGTGATAAGCCTTGAGAGTCTCAGCGATCGTTTCATTGTCGACCTTGAGAAACGACGCAGTCACAAATGACGCCATCGCATTCAGCACATTGTGTTCACCCGGAACGGAGAGCTCTATGGAAGTGATCTTGCGTCCCTTGCGGCAGACGTCGAACGACGGCCAGCCTTTTTCGTTGAACTCGATGTTTTCGGCGTAAAAATCGTTGCTCTCGCTGTACCCGTAAGTGATCTTGTTGCTGTGTTCCTTAAGAATGCCTTTGACGAAAGGATTGTCACCGTAAGCGATGATTATCCCGCCCGGCTGTATCTGATTGGCAAAAGTCCTGAAGGATTTGACTATGTGATCCATATCCTTGAAATAATCAAGGTGATCCGAGTCTATATTGAGAATGACGCCGATGCTCGGGTGCAGCTGCAGAAAGCTGTCCATGTACTCGCACGCCTCGGTTACAAAATAGTCGCTGCAGCCGATCTCAACGTTTCCGTTTATCTCCGGAACATTGCCGCCGACGAGTATGGTCGGCTTGTAATCGGCATTGCGAAGTATCAGAGATGTCATAGAAGTGACTGTAGTCTTGCCGTGTGTACCGCAGATGGCTACTGAATTTTCATAGCCGTCCATGATCATGCCAAGCACCTCGGCCCTTGAAAAAAGAGGTATTCCGAGTTCCCTGGCCCTTACGACCTCGGGGTTCTCATCAGATACCGCTGCCGAATAGACTACAGCATCCACCCCCTCAACGTTCTCCGGCTCGTGAGAAGGATAAACCTTAATACCCTTGCTCTCGAGATGCTCTGTGATCTTTGATTTATTTATATCCGTGCCCGTGACGATGTGGCCTCGGTCCTGCAGTATCTCAGCAACCGCGCTAAGACCGACACCGCCTATGCCCAGGCAGTGTATCCTCTTATACTGATCAAAACCCATTTACTTTCTCCCTCTTTATATCCGCGCTATGAGTCATTGGGGACGGTTCTTTTTGACTCATTCCCCGCTCTTAAGAGCCTCATTTGCGCTGATCGTTATCCTTTTATTCTCCTCGTCGATCTCGTCAATTATGACGATAGGCGTATAATCTTCAACTTTTTTGCGTTCCGGCTCCAGTGAACCGAGCGCGACCCCCATACCTACGACTTCTATTTCAAATTCACCGAGTATCTCCACTACACCCTTAAGGCTGCCGCCGCCTCTCATAAAATCGTCGATGACGACCGCGCGCGTTCCGGGCTTTACCGCTCTCTTGGCGATCGACATTTTTTGTATCCTTTCGGCGGATCCGGAAAAATAATTGATGCTTACGGTCGAGCCCTCTGAATATCTGGCCTCACGCCTTATGACTACGAGCGGCAGATGCAGCATAAAAGCCGTCTGAGCTGCAAGCGCGATCCCCTTTGTCTCTACCGTCACGATATAGTCAGCGCCTCTTCCGGCAAACTGCTGAGCAAATATCCTTGCCATATCGTGTACAAGACTGCCATCGAACATTATATCAGATGTGTAAAGAAATCCTCCGCCGAGCATCCTCGATCTGTCAGAGAGCATTTCAATAAGATTTTGCTGCAGCTCACTGATCTGTTCATCGCTTATGCCCGGTATGAACCTGATTCCTCCGCCAACACCCGAGATGCTTTCGATGTGTCCGCTTCCGTTCGCGTACAATATCTCATTCGCAAGGCGTATGTCCTCAGACAGGCTGGATTTGGCTATGTCGTATTTTTCGCAGAAATGCCTTGATTCGAACAGCCTGCTCGGGTTGCTGGTGAGTTCGTCTACCAGCATTCCTACTCTTTTGTTCTTCTTCATTTGTCCCGCCTCCAAATACACAGTTATTCTATGTTAAAGCTATGCCCGCGTCAATAATGAAGATTGAGGTATACGATAAAAATCATACATCGGATGCGCGGCCGCATAAAAGTTTTGCCGGCTGTTTCAGCTGCAGATCTCCTCGATGGCGCGAACTGCCGTGTCCACCTCCTCTTCAGTGTTGAATATCCCGAACGAAAATCTTATAGTTCCGGTCGGAAATGTGCCGAGAGTCTTGTGGGCATTAGGCGCGCAGTGCAGACCGACCCTGGTCATGATCCCGTATTCAAAATCCAGTCTGAACGCGGCATCAGCGCAGTCTACGCTCAGCGTCTGTATTGAGACGACTCCGGTCCTCCCCTCGGTGCCCTTCAGACCAATGATCTTAATGAGGCCGCGTTCCTCCAGAGGCTTGAGTCCGTCAAGGAATCTCTGCGTCAGACCAAGCTCGTGAGCCGCGATCGCGTCCAGCCCCTTGTCGTTTATCCATTTGAGCGCAGCGTGGAGTCCGACTATACCCGGGATATTCATTGTTCCCGGCTCGAACCTGTCCGGCATAAAATCCGGAATCTCCTCTGTATGGCTTATAGACCCGGTACCGCCCGAGATCAGCGGATCGATTAGATCGACCATGTGGTCTCTTATGATAAAGCCGCCTATTCCCTGCGGCCCGAGCAGTGATTTGTGCCCGGTAAAGCAAAGCGCATCGATGCACATTTCCTTCATGTCTATAGGCAGGACGCCCGCCGTCTGAGCCGTGTCCACAATAAAAGCAAGGCCATGCTTACGGCAGATCTGTCCTACCTCTTTAATAGGATTGACCGTCCCGACCAGATTGCTTGCATGCGTCATGACGATCGCAGCGGTGTTTTCCTTTATCATGCCCTCGACCGCAG
>JAFRGH010000078.1 GCA_017433945.1 Mogibacterium sp.
CGGATAGTACCCTTTGACATTACAAAGTCGATGATAGCGATGTCAGATGTGCCTGCCTTGACCTCCATAAGAGCCTTTGCCTGAGAATCGGCAGCGGTGTACTTTGATTCCTTAAAGAACTCGTCGCCCTTTACAACTTCTTCACCGGCAGAGCCTTTTTCGGCTACTACCTTTGCGTCCTTGGCGCTCTGGGTGAACTTTTCGGCATTTTCCTTTTTAACTACCATTACCTGCTTGTTTTCCATATAAGGAGTTGAGATGTCCATAGCCTGCTTACGCTCGTCGGTGATCGTGATACACGCGAGAGCCAGATCAGCTTCGTCGTTCTCGAGGTATGTAGAAATAGAGTCGAACGCTATATTGGATATCTCGAGCTCTACGCCGAGCTCCTCAGCGATCTTGTTTGCGATCTCGATATCTACACCCGTAGGCTCGCCGTCAGCTCCGATGTACTCAAACGGCGCCCATGCGGCATCCGTGCAGACAACTATCTTGCCCTTTTCCTGAATGGCGGCCAGCTTGCCGCCGCCCTCCTCAGAATCACCGCTGCCGGATCCACCTCCGCAGGCTGTCAAGGCCAGCACCATCGCAAGTGACAGTACAGTAACGAAAATCTTTTTAATAGCCGAATTCTTTGTATTCTCAGCACCTTTAGCATTCTTCATGTTCTTAGTGTTCTTAGTGTTCTTCATATCCTTTACCTCCAGTCCTTGGATCAATGGCACTGACTCAAGAGCCATCGCCATTGACATGTTATTGAATCTACTTAAGCAGCTTACCTCTTATGTATTCTATCTGGGCTCTTACAGAGGCCGGGCTTGTACCTCCGGCCGAGTTTCTCCTTTCTACACAAGTCCTTAGCTGCAGCCTCTGATGGACATCCTCCTCTATCAGATCCGAGAACTGCTTGTATTCCGCAAGCGGCAGATCCTCGAGACTGCATCCTCTGCCGAGGCAGTACGAAACTATTTTTCCCGAAATATTGTATGCGTCGCGGAAAGGCAGTCCCTTGACGACCAGATAATCCGCAAGGTCTGTCGCGTTTACATAGCCCTTCTTTGCCGATTCGTACATGCCTTCGCTGTTGACCTCCATGACATCGACCATTTCTATGAATGCCTCGATGCAGAGCTTGACGGTCTCCACCGAATCGAAGAGCGGTTCCTTGTCCTCCTGTATGTCCTTGTTGTATGCCAGCGGCAGTCCCTTGAGCACCGTCAGCAGTGACATCAGATTGCCGTACACCCTGCCAGTCTTGCCCCTGCACAGCTCCGCGACGTCAGGGTTCTTTTTCTGCGGCATGATCGAAGATCCTGTAGTGTATTCATCAGGCAGCTGTATGAAGCTGAATTCGCTGGTTGCCCACATAACTATCTCTTCGGACATCCTCGATGTATGCATCATGATTATCGCTGCCGCCGACATGAGTTCGACGAAATGGTCTCTGTCCGAAACAGCGTCCATGCTGTTCATCGCGATGCCGCTGAATCCGAGCAGCTCCGCCTCGTACTGTCTGTCGATGTCAAATGTCGTTCCGGCCAGCGCGCAGGCTCCGATAGGCGATGCCTCAAGCATCCTTTTTTTGCAGTCTGCGAGTCTGCTGCGGTCCCTGTCGAACATCATCGCGTAGGCCATCAGATGCTGTCCGAATGAGACCGGCTGCGCGTGCTGCATATGAGTGTAGCCCGGCAGTATGACATCCGTGTTTTTTTCCGCCTTGTCCGAGAGCACCTTCATCAGCTCGCATAGCAGAAAATCTATGCTGTCTATCTCCTCGATACAGTACATCTTGGTGTCAAGAGCCACCTGATCGTTACGGCTCCTCGCCGTATGAAGCATCTTGCCCGTATCGCCTATGCGCTGAGTGAGTATGGACTCGACGAACATGTGGATGTCTTC
>JAFRGH010000079.1 GCA_017433945.1 Mogibacterium sp.
TCAGGCTGGAAACAATGAGACTGAAAGCCTCATGACAAAAATAAACTTATATCTAAAAGAGGAACCGTGGGGCACACGGGGATAGCTCGTTGATACTCAGTTCGCTGGAACTGTTGAGCGAGAAGCCCCCACTTCTACAAGTGGTGGGAGTATGTCACTGAATTCACCGGACGTTTCCCAGCTCATTAAAATGTGGCAGCAGGAGCCTGGCTTAAGAAATACACAGGAGGACAAGGTCATATGATCATTCGCACCCACTATATTGACAAAATTCGCCCCTTTTTCGACAGCGACCTGGTCAAAATCATCACCGGCATCCGACGTTGCGGCAAGTCCGTGATCATGAAACAGATAATGGCAGAGCTTGAGGCATCCGGCAAACGCTGCTTCTTTATGGATTTTGATTTCAGACCGACTCTCCGCGATGTGCCCGATGCCGATCGTCTGGTAGACAGGGTTCAGCAATATATAGGTGACGATAAGCTCTATCTGTTTTTAGATGAAGTCCAGAATGTACAAGGCTGGAATGAGGCTTGCCGTTCACTGCGCCTGCTGAACTGCTCAATATTTATTACAGGCAGTAATTCCAGACTTTTGTCAAGAGAATTTACCAGAGAACTGTCCGGACGCTATGTTTCTTTTCAGGTCAAACCATTTGTCTATCGCGAGGCAGCGGAATATGCAGCACAATTAGGGCGTTCGTACAGCATCAGCGACTATCTCGTATGGGGTGGATTTCCGGCTGCAATAGAGCAAAACGATATAGATGCAAAGAAAACATATCTGAATGATTTGAATAATACGATCATTTACAATGATCTAGAAAACAGATACAACATTCGAAAAAAGGATGTATTTGAACGTATAGTTGATTACGTCCTTATTTCGAACGCCCGGATATTCAGTGCAAAATCGATAAGCGACTACATGCAGAGCCAGAATGTCACCATCTCTGTACCGACGGTAATCAAATTTCTTGAGTACCTCAAGGAAGCATATGTAATAAACGATGTACATCTGTATTCCGCCAAAGCCAAGTCAAAGTTAAACTATTTCTACAAGTTGTACGACGAGGATGTCTCGCTGAACAGCATACGGGTTTCCGGAAACAGATATGACCTGACACACAATCTCGAGAACATCGTCTACAATGAACTGTTGTACATGGGATATGAGGTAAACGTTTTCAACAATAAGGGCAAAGAAATAGATTTTCGTGCTGAGCGTGACGGTAAAGTCTATCTGGTTCAGGTCGCATACAGCGTAACGGAAGACAAAGCCTACGATCGCGAATTCTCAGCATTCGCAGACATAGATAACACATATAAAAAGATAATCATCACAAATGATGAAATCGACTATTCCACCAGCACAGTGTACCACTATAAGCTCAAAGACTTCCTTGAGATGGATAACCTGTAGGCATCGTATGCATATCACGGCAGTCTTCGATGAATTATCACAGAGTTACGGAGGGTTTCCGGAGGGAAAAAGAATATTGTTGAAAGTGTGCTAATTTGATAGAATCCGCATAGGAAAAGGGAGTTGGCTGTTTCTTTTGGAAATATTATGTAATGAGTAGAACTCAGGGGGAATATAGATTATGAAACACCTGACAAGACGCATTTTCTTGCTGCTCCTGCTAACCGCTTTCATCGGCGGCATCGGATGCGGCATGACAAAAGTAGAAGCTTACGCCGACGATAATCGAACAATACTGGCGTTCACTTCAGATGTCCACAACAATGAGAAGAACGCCGGAGCCAATCGCCTTCAGACATGGATCGCGAACGAGCAGCAGGCCTACGGCAATGAAATCGACTACATGGGTTTTTGCGGCGATATGGGAAGAGCCGACAGCTCCGCAATAACAGAAGCTAAGTACTGGACCTATACGCAGAACGTTATGAAGGTGGCCGATGAAGAGTTCCCGGGCAAGGTCTGCTATACGACAGGAAACCACGAACTCGAACACGGCAAATACGACACGACGACAGACCCTATCAAAGACAGATTCTCGGTCGACGCTGCGGCTCCCGGCGCGCCCCCGAATTGTCAGATCTATTGCATGGGATCCCGTACATACCAGCCCTCATGGAATAACAACGTTAACGAATACACAGATGCTCAGGTAACGGCGCTTCAGTCATTCCTGAATGCCTGCGATGCATCGAAGCCGGTTTTCATCCTCTCTCACTACCCGCTACATCTCTACAGCACCCGATACACCTCAAACGCCGACAAAGTAATCGAAGTGCTGAATGCCGCTGCAAATCAGGGCAAGACGATCGTCTTTCTCTGGGGCCATAACCACACGAAATCCGATACTGCTTATGATGAGATCCATAAGCCTAATACCACCCTCACCTATGCGCCCAATGAAACCATAACTATCAGGTTCACCTACGCCGCGGCCGGCTGCATGAGCGACACTGAATACAGCGATGGAAGCCGTTCCGTCAAGGGGAAGGGTCTGATCGTCGAAGTCCTTGACAACAAGGCGATGGCCTTTGCATACTATGACGCCAGCGGTAAAAATGTCACCGAGGGTGGCTTGCAGTTAGTGACACCTTCGGGACCGCCTTACACAGTACTGTTTGACACTAACGGCCATGGGCCGGCGCCGGTATTAAAGGCTGCCGATTCCGAAGGGAAACTGACCAGCCCTGCTGACCCGACTGCGCAGTGCTATTCCTTCGGCGGATGGTTCAAGGAAGCATCCTGCCAGAACGAATGGAATTTTACTCAGGACACTGTAACCGCGAACCGGACGCTCTACGCGAAGTGGACAGAGAAGCATGACTACGGCGTCTGGACGAAACTAAACGACACCCAGCACCAGAGAGTATGCAAAAACGATCCCTCACATAAAGAAATACAGAATCACACATGGGACAATGGTTCAATCACGACCCCTGCAACTGAGACGACTGCGGGCAAAAGAACATTCACATGCACCGCTTGCGGGGCGACAAAAACCGAAGTGATTGAACCTACTGGCGGCGGTTCCGGTGGCAGCGACTCCGGCGGTGGAAGTTCTGGCGGAAATTCTGGCGGCGGTGGCAGCGGCTCTGGCGGTAGTAGCTCCGGCGGAAATTCTGGCGGCGGTGGCTCCAGCTCCGGCGGCGGGTCAGGCGGTGGCAGTGCCTCATCGGATCCGGAACCCGAATCCGATCCGCAGGCTGAGAATCAGGCGGCGGCCGATGTTGTGATCGATACCATTGCTGCGCTCCCGACCGAAGTCTCTCCGGAAGACGAGGATGCTGTTAACTCGGCCGTTGCCGCCTACCAGATGCTGACGACAGAGCAAAAGGCTCTGGTTCCCGATGCCGTCAGGCAGAGACTTGAGCAGGCCGAAACCACTATCGCTGACTGGAAAACCTACTACGCCGACGCAGCCACAGCCCGGGCCGTTGAAGCCAAAGGTATGAAGCTCAAGGCCTCCAAGGGAAAGAAACTGTCCATAAGCTGGAAACGCACCAGCCTTGAATCCTCTAATACCGGCTACCTCGTTCGGTACAGCACCGATAAGCGTTTTAAAAAAGGCGTCAGAACCAAAACTGTTAAAGGCTCTGCCAAAACCAAACTAACCCTGAAAAAACTCAAGAAAGGCAAAACCTACTACGTCACCGTCTGCGCCTATACGAAGGTTGTGAACAAGGTCACCGATACAGAGGAAACCATCTGCGGCAGCTGGACAAAGGCGAAGAAGGTGAAGATCAAAAAATAGAACATAGACAGATTCAGGCATCCTCTCGAGGGTGCCATTTTTATTGGGAATGCTGAAGGTGAGAACATGCTTGCATTAACTTCTATTATGGAGTTTTCCTGTTTTATTATTTTGCGTGTTTTCTTTGTCTGATTTGGCGCAGGAGGTTTACGGCATATTCAAGCTGTTTTTGTTCATCAGTCTCAGCTAATATGCATCCTTTTAATTCCATGATGCGGTCGATTGCTTTGAGCGGATCCATTGTATTATTTCACTGCATTTCGCAGAGAATCCTTCCGTCCCTATCCAGATCTCTCATAATAATTCGTCTATGTACTTTCCTTTACCTCTGTATTTAATTCTCGCCGCTCTGACTTTATCCTCAGAAGTTTAAGATCATCGACCCTCGATTTGGCACATGCGAAATGTATACCTTTAGCTTATTTATATCATATGCTGGAACGAGTTTTACAACTTCTCTATATCATATGTTACTAAGAAGTTTAGCGTACTTCACGCTATAAAGTTTTGCAAAACAGGCTCCTCTATTAGGAGGAGCCTGATTGCATCAATTTATCTTGTTCCCGAATAAACTATCAATAAATCGATATGACGGTTAATTGTTTACTAATATAATACTATTTTTTTGTAACTTTTACCTTAATAGTTGCCTTTTCACTTGCAGCCTTGAATCCATCACCTGCAACAGTCTTAGCTTTTACAACGATTGTGTATGTGCCTTTCTTCAGGCCCTTCTTAACAGTCACCTTGCCGGTTGTATTGTTGATGGTGATCTTCTTTGTGTTGCTGGAAACGATGTAGTACTTAACAGTCTTTCCCGAATCAGCTACAGCCTTCACTTTGAAGGTCTTAGCTTTCTTCTTCCGCTGTTGAGCCTTCAATGTCTGACCCTGAGCTACTGTGAATGTTACATCGTCACTCTGCTCAACTACTGGATCTGATACAATATGAACCTGCTTAGATCCCATATCAGAAAGTGAGAATCTTCCAGTATAGTTTTTGAAGAGTGAGTCATACTGTTTTTCAAACGCAGTAGGATCTGCTGTATAAGCATCACTGTCTTCTATTCTCCATGACTGAACATTTTCATCAGCAACACTCTTTCTTACCTTGAACTGATAACGAGCCTGCAGATATGCCATAAGAGCTTCCTCGTCACTGCTTGCCTTTGTCGTCATTTCTATAAATGCCCATGGGTTTTCGGCCTGTGCCTGAGTAATTTCATAGTTGTAAGGACGAGCTGCATTGTCCTTTGACCATGCGATTGTTGGAGCTGTTGCTGGTGTTACAGCAGGTCTGATTGTTCCAGGTTCTCCAAATACTTCGCCCTTGGAGTCTTTATAGACACCTCTGAACAGATCATACTGCGTATCTGCTACTTCTTTAACTGTGATAGAATCAACTGCCTCCCACTTACCGGTCGAAGCATTGTACTTTTCATAGCTTACAGTATAGTTGTCTGCTGGTGCGAGCTCGAATGTGTGCTCCTTGCCATCATAAGGTACAGATGTTGCTGCCTGCTTTGTTGTGTCACCATCAACATAATATGTTCCATTTACCGGTGTAGCAGCAGTTCCGATAACATTAACTTCCTGTGTAAGAGGAGTGTTTACCAGAATAGGTGTATCAAAGCTGTGTCCGTCCATTGATTTTCCGTCAACAGCAGCCGTAAACTCAACTGTAAGGGTTACTTTTTTATTTCCCTTAAGCTCATCTATCTTTTCTCCTGTAACCTTAGCAGTCCATGAACCAGTGTGAACATTGCCTGATACATTATTACCGTTACTGTCTTTTGTATGGATAGTAACTGTAACTGTACCATCCGACAGAAGCTGCTTATATGTAGCGAGAGGTACATTCTTAGCTACATCGATAGTAGCACCTTTGAGATCATAATAGTAGAAATCATCAACATCTGCAGCTGAGTAATCGCAAGTAGCCACCTGCATTCCGCTGCCGGTAGTCCACGCGCTATGCGAAGCAGTATAAGTTGTACCATCTTTGGTAACTTCTGTGAATGTATCATTCCATACTGCCTTGTCAGAAGCTGTAGTTTCTGCAAACGCCATTGCAGGCATGAATGTGAAGATCATCATTACTGCCAGCAGGATGGCTACAACACTTTTGTGTTTTCTCAGTGTTTTAACTCCCTTCGTAGTTTGCGTCCCGGATCCCCGTGATCCGTGGACTTGTCGATTTACCAATTTTCCTTTTTTCCGGGATTCTCGACCTTATCCCGGGTGCGGCTTGGGAGCCGCGTTTAGATTTTGATCAGAATTTTTCGGCGGTTATAATTGTTATTAAAAACCTCCCTTTCCTGCGTCAAAATATTTCAAAACACGGACCGTCAACCGTGTTGAAACCATAATTAGTACATTAGATTACTTAGCCGCACAAGTATGTAGCAACTACATGGTCATTATAGTGTGTAGTTGGTACGCAGTCAAGATTTTTTATTCCACTAAAATAAGGCCTCCATACAGGACGCCTTTCCCTATAATCTAATTCAATTGTTGTGCAAGCCCTGGAATTCCAAGGCTTGCGTTCTCTGTTTAAACTCTGATCAAAATCTAAACGCTGAGAAATGTACGATTATTAAAACAAGCATTAATTCTCGTACATATTAATTGTAGCGGTTTTGCCGCTATTTGTCAACATAGTTTGCCACCATTTTTTTGGCGGGATAATCTACGACAGTATCAATTTCTTGCTGTGTGTTTTGGCAGAACAGCATTATCCTTGTCTGCGCCTTGTGTTTCGCGTGCATCCTTACGCTAGTGTTTATCCCTCTAAAATTGCGTATTCGCTTCATTGAAGTGTTACAGTTACTTAGCGGTGTTGGTTCTATTGATAGAGGTTGATGAAATGCCAAGACACAGAAATTCAAATACTGAAAGGAATATTTCCCCTTGGGCTAAGAAGATAAGGGATCTGAGACTCGATAACGATCTGACTCAGCAGGCTGTTGCTGACCATCTCAATGTAAGCCAGCGTGTTTACGCGGATTACGAGCTGGGAAATGTAAGGATACCTGTAGAGCATTTGCTCCGGCTCTCGTATTTTTATCGTGTTAGTATGGATTATCTGTGCGAGCGCAATAATGACGCTTCTGCGCAGATCTGAAACGCTCTTTTTACTTGCTCATTTCGATTAATTGAGGGATGGTTGATTCAAAGTTGACCCCGTACCATTTGCGTGCCGGGTCCTTCATTGTGGCATCTATGGTTAATGCTGTATAATCGGCAGCCAGGGTCATTGCTTCCTGCCATGTCTTACCGCGCATCATTTCACCTATGCAGGTGCTCGAGAACAGGTCTCCCGTTCCGTGGAACACGGCGTCGACTTTGTCATTCTGATACAGATAGTATTCTCCCGTGATGCTGTCATGTCCCATTATGCCGGTTTTGCCGGGCGAAAGCGATACGCCGGTAAGCACATTAATTCTCGCCCCCAGCTCTTCGAGGGCCGCAAGCATTTCCTTTATATAAATTTCATCGTGCTCTTCGCGGTATTCAAGGCCTGTCATCAGTGACGCCTCTGTCATATTAGGCACTATTATGTCCGCGCAGGCACAGAGCTCTGTATTCTTTTTTACATAATCCATGTCAAAGCCCGGGTAGAGTTTGCCTCTGTCGCCCATTACGGGATCTACGACCTTAAGCGCGCAGGCGCTTCCGGAGCTGCTGCCGGAGCTGACGGAGTTACCGGACTTAACTGAACTGCCGGACCCGCTCCCCCCGAAGTCTTTGAATATGCCTTTGACAAGGTCAATCTGCTCGATAGTGCCGAGGTAGCCGGTATAGATGGCGTCAAATTCGACATCCTGGCTCTTCCAGTGGCTTGTTATCGGCTCGATCTGGTCGGTCAGGTCCCTGAATGTGAAGCCCGGAAAAATGGTATGTGTGGAGAGGATCGCTGTCGGCAGTATCACTGTCTCCGATCCGAGCGCCGAGATTATCGGCAGGGCTATTGTTATGGAGCAACGTCCAAGGCAGGATATATCCTGGATAGTGAGCACTCGTTTTGGTTTAGGATTTGGGGTTGCTGTATTCTGTTCTTTATTCTCTATATTCTCTATCATTTTATTATAAATATGGGTTTTGCATAGAGTATGTAGTTCCTGTAAGTGAAAATATGCGCTCAGGAGCTGCTTTTCTTTAGGATACGCTCAGGCTGGGGCGTCTGCTGTAGTTCCCCTGAGTCAAAAGGTGCGCTCAGGAACTACTTTTCCCCTGCGCACCTGTTTTTTGACTGTTTGAGTTCAGTTTGATCGCTTAGTTCGATGCTGCCGCTGCGAGCACGATCGAATAGAATTTCTCAGCTGCGCTGGAACCTCTGGATGTCAGCACGATAGGAGCCTTTGCGCCTACGATCATTCCTGCCATCATGCCTGTGCCGTCGCCGTGGATGACCCATGCTTTGCCGAGCATGTTGCCTGCTGCCATTCCCGGCATGATGAGAGCGTCCGCTTCACCTGCTACAGGGCTGTCGAATTTTTTGAATTCCGCGATCTCCTTGCTGAGCGCGATATCATAAGAGATAGGGCCCTCAACTGTGCAGCCTGTGATCTCGCCGTTTACGTTCATTTCCTTGAGAGCTGCCGCGTCTACGGATTCCTGAGCCTTTTTGTTGAGTACCTCTGCTCCGCATACTACGGCTACCTTAGGATCTTCGTATCCGAGCGAATGCAGTACATCTACAGCGTTGTTGATGATCTTTACCTTTTGTTCGAGGTCAGGGTTTAAGAGCATTCCGCCGTCTGTCAGGACAACAACCTTGTGATAGTGAGGGACCTGGAAGAGTCCAACGTGCGACATGATCTTGCCTACCTGCAGGCCGGTCTCCTTGTTAACTACCTGTCTCAGCAGGTCTGCTGTCTGCATGCGTCCCTTCATCAGGAAATCGCCTTCGCCCTCTCTGATCAGGCGTACTGCAGTCTTTGCTGCTTCGATGTCGTCGTCCTCGTTGTAGATCTTTACGTCGCCGAAATCAAAACCCTCGTCAGCGCAGATCTTTTTGATCTCTTCCTCTTTGCCGACGAAAACAGGCTCTACGATGCCCTCCTTGAATGCCTCGTAAACGGCATCAAGAGAATGCTCGTCATGCGCGCGTGCGAGAACGATTCTCTTCTTGACAGGGTTAGCCTTGACCAGTTCAGCCATCGCTTTGAAATCCTTTAACATTGATTACTCCTCCTTATATTATATAGTGATAATTAATAAGCTGATTTACTCAAAGACAGTTCAATGTCACCGGCAGCTGCCTTAGAATACATCCGTCTTAGGGCGTTCTTTTTCGTCCGGATCTCCGTCGCCGCCTTTGCCTTTGTTTTCGAGGTCGGTATAGTAGTCGAGCACCTTTTTGAATTCGTCGAGTGATGCACTGAATGCTTCGACACATGTCGGATCGAAGTGTGTGCCGGCATCGCCCTGTATTATCGAAACGGCTTTTTCGAACGGCATCGCATCCTTGTACACGCGCTTGGATGTCAGGGCGTCGAATACGTCTGCGATAGCCATGACTCTCGCAGACAGCGGGATCTCCTCGCCCGCGAGTCCCTCCGGATATCCCTTGCCGTTCCATTTTTCATGATGGTACGCGGCCATGTTGCGGGCCTCACCGAGATAGCTCTGCTCTGCTCCTGCGGCATCGGCACCATCTCCGTCATCCCCCTCGACAGTGCTGATCGCCTGCTCTATCAGACGCTTGCCCTCGGACGCGTGAGTCTTCATTATATCGAATTCCTCGTCTGTGAGCCTGCCCGGCTTGTTCAGTATAACATCCGTTACGGCTATCTTGCCTACATCGTGGAGCGGCGCGGACTGCTCGACATCGTCTATATAATTATCTGTTATCTGGTCAGTGTAGTAACCCATCTCGCGCAGCTTTTCAAGCAAAATACGAGTATAGGCTGCTGTCTTGCGAATATGATTGCCGGTATCCGAATCGCGGCCCTCGACCATATCTGCCATGACCATGATAAGACCGTTATGCATCCTTGAGATCACGCGGTTCTGCTCGCGTATGTCTTCCATGTGCGTGACGGTGTCCGTCGTCATCTTGCAGAATGACTCATAGAGATTCTGTATCTCATCTCCGGTCCTGATCTTAAGATCGAGTATGTTCTGCAGATTTTTCTTCGCCTGGCTCTCGTCATCGTCATTGAAGGCGAACTCGCCGGCGTAGAGCGCCATGCTGTTTACCGGCAGGATGACATGGTATTTGGCGAGCCATATGCCTATGACCAGTATCAGTATGAAGAAGCCGAAGAACAGGAGAGGCATCTTGAGGAGGAAGTCCCTCTCGTAATCCCTGATGTCGCTGATCTCTATATCCGCGGCCGTGTAGCACACGGTCTCGCCCGCCTGATTGCGGACAGGATGATATACCGTCAGCAGCCAGCCGAAGGTATCGTCAGTCTCTATAGGATCTATCTCTTCTCCCGCAAGCAGCGCCGGCAACTTGGATTTGAACGATTCGTCAAACGGCACTATATCTCCCGGCCTGCCTCCCTCTACATTATCAGTATCGAGGTCGAACACGACATGACAGCCGTCTTCTTCTATTTTATATACATACAGATATTCGATGTCCGGCGAGCTGTCGCGCAGTCTGTACATCTGCTGTTCGATCTCTTTGTATCCCGGAGCGTCCTCGCCTTTTTCGATGTATTCATCTATCATTTCCGGGTCGAGCATTCCGGCTGTTACGTTTGCCACGCCTTCGGCCAGCTGCGTATGCTGTTCTCTTGAATACTCGCGGAACAGGGATGTGCTGACACCTGTGACCACCAGCGCCATCGAAAGGGACGAGATCACCAGCACTATGGCTATGCTCGTGTTGAGCGAACGGCCTCTTCGGAAAATATTCTTTTGCATCTGGCGCTCGGCTCTCGTTACCGGGGTCTGCTTCCATCCGCTGAACCACAGCTTTTTCTTCAGGCCGACCGGCACAGCGTACATTATGAGGATCGCGACTGCGGTAGTTATGGTCTTGTCGATCACGTCAAGCAGGAATGTCAGATACAGAAAGGATGTGAACCTGCCTGTATGCAGATGGGTCTCGAACCACGCCATCCCGTTCACGGTAAAATCATCAGTTCCCGGGCCGCTCAGCAGCCAGGTGATGATGGCTCCCATGAATCCGCCTATAAACGACAGCACCAGTATGAAGAAGAGTATGTCACGCAGACGCTTTGTCCTCTCCTCTCTTACGAAGGTCGCGGCCGCGACAGCGATCATTGCATTTAGCGCCGAATAGTAAATAGATATTCCATCAGACGCAAAATTGATGATGTTTGTCGCGAGGCCTGTGACTATGCCGGGCAGATATCCGCCAAGAGCTGCCGAGACCACTGTTCCTATCGTGTCGAGATATATTGGCAACGCCAGTCTGCCCGCAAGCTGAGAGCAGGCAAAATTGAGCGCTATGCCGAGAATTATCGGCAGTATCGCCAGCGGACTGTTGTTCCACGTCGTCTTATCATTCTTTCCTGACGAATTGTCGTTATTGATAAGAGGCTTGTCGTCGTTCATAGTTCACTCTCTTTCTGAGTTCATTTTTTTGAATCTCTTGTCCCGGCCCGATCCTGCGTTCAGCTCTTTCGTTATGTATCCCTCTGATTCGTTTTGCGCTTCCCGTCTGCGTGGATCAGTTCACTCAGGGTCTTGTACAGCTTGTCCGGCTCTACCGGTTTGGACAGATGCGCATTCATTCCCGCATCGAGCGAGTTCTGTACATCTTCGTCAAACGCGTTTGCTGTCAAAGCGATGATAGGGACCGTCTTCGCATCGGCTCTCTCCATCGCTCTTATGGCTGCCGCGGATGTAAGTCCGTCCATTACAGGCATGCGGATATCCATCAGCACTGCGTCATAGTATCCCTCTTCGCTGTCAGCGAACATGTCCGCGGCGATCTCGCCGTTTGCCGCCCGTTCTGACTCTATTTCTTCTATCTCAAGTAGATCCATAAGGATCTCCGCATTGATCTCGACGTCTTCTGCTACGAGCACTCTGATCCCCTCGAGTCCGTATCCCTCATCTCCCGAATCTGCTCCGGCAGCATCGGCGCCATCCGGCTCTGCTGTTTCGATACGTGATTTCATCACGGTCTGTATCTCGTGAAGCAGAGTATCCGCGAAGAGAGGCTTGGTCAGTATGCCATCGACTCCTTCTCTGTGGGCACGCTCGGCTACATCGTCAAAATCATATCCGGTCAGTATGATCACACCCGTCCTGCCTTCGTCGAATCTGCGTATCTCTTCTGTCAGAGTCACGCCGTCCATTACAGGCATGCGGTAATCGCTTATTATGAGATCATATGCTTCGCCTGCCTCCCATCTCTTGTGTATCCAGCTGTAGGCCTCCGGGCTGCGGCTGAATACGTCAGGGTGAATGCCAAGCTCATCCAGCACCAGCTGAGCGTGTTCACAGGCGACCTCATCGTCATCAACAACAGCGACTCTGAGCATCGGGAGCATGCCGTCGAGCTGTGTATCGTGAGATTTCATCTCGGATTCACCTAAGCTGACGCTTACCGTAAATGTGCTGCCTACGCCCTTTTCACTCTCTACATCTATCCTGCCGCCCATCATTTCCACGAGATTTCCGGTGATAGCCATGCCGAGACCGCTGCCGCCGTATTTGTTGGTGGTCGTCGCGTCCTCCTGAGAGAAGGCCTCGAATATCTTAGGTATGTACTCCTTGTCCATGCCTATGCCGGTGTCTCTCATGGTAAATCTAAGAGTGCACCTGCCGTCTGTGCGGCCTGTCTGCTGAACGAGGAAGCTGACCTTGCCCGGAGCCGGAGTGAATTTGACTGAGTTTCCGAGTATATTGATCAGCACCTGCTTGAGCTTCATGTCGTCACCGACATAATAGTCGTCTATGCTGCCGATTATGCCGCACTCGAATTCGAGCCCCTTGTCCACGCACTGTCCGTTGATTATTACGTTGATCTGATCGAGGAAACCGCGCATCGCAAAATCCTCGTTTTTGAGCACCATGCGGCCGGATTCTATGCGGCTCATATCCAGTATGTCGTTGATGAGTCCCAGCAGATGCCTCGCGCTCGACCCTATCTTTTCAAGCTGATCCCTGGTGTGAGGTGACAGATTCTGGTCCCTCAGCGCTATGTTGTCCAGCCCTATGATGGCGTTCATCGGGGTCCTGATCTCATGGCTCATATTGGAGAGGAAGCTGGTCTTGGCCCTGCTCACCTCTTCGGCCAGCGCCTTTTCGACCTCTATCTGCTTCTCACGGCGCTGCATTATCGAATAAATGCTGAATATGATAGCCAGCGCGATGATTATGAGTCCCGTCTGCACCAGCAGATTCGTTGTCATAGAATCGCTGACATCATCGAGGATCCCGTGCAGATATTCCATGGAATTCTTGCTGGCCGAGGTCGTTACATCCACGCCCTCTTCCTTAAGGATGTTCACATAATGCTCGTGTATCGGCTCTATGGCTTTTCCGGCTGCTCTCTGAGTCGACTGTCTGGTCCATATAGTCGAAGTAAAATATACGAGCCCGAGCAGTACCATCCATACGATGGTGGATCTGCCGAAGCGTCTCTCTGTGTCACGCTTGAATATCGAGCGAAAAACAGCAAATCCGACTATGCTCCAGGCCGCGAGTATGAGATACGACTCGGTCGAAAGTGTGCTGACCTCGAGCATATTAGGCACGAGGAAATACAGTATTATAAGCGCGGAAACGGCTATGCCCGCCGCTCCGAAATATATCGCTTTTTTGTCGCCGTTCTGTTTGGCTGTCTTAAATGTCGCAGCAGAAGTATACGCGTACGCGATCGCGGCTCCTACGGTCGTGACATCGATTATCCAGCTGGTCGCGGTGCGCCCGAAAAACGGAATGATGACGGAGACCAGCATTATGGAGAATATCGCGTTCCGCGGAATACTGTTCCTGCTGATATCCGCAAGCTTACGCGGGAACAGTCCGTCCTCAGCCATGCTCCATATGAGTCTGCTGGCCGCGATATAATTGCCTATCAGGCCTGTGATTATGCCGCCCATCGCCGTGATCCCGAGCAGGACCGCGCCCGAGCTGCCCATCGCGGTCTCTGTAGCGTAAAAAGTAGGCAGAGCCTTTATTCCCTCTGCATTGCCGAGGTCCGCGAGGTATTCAGGCCAGCTGCCGTATTCAGGCGGCAGCATGGCCACCGCGTTGAGGGACAGCATGATATATGCCGCCGAAGCCGCGATGACAGCGATTATCATTATCAGACCTGATTTTTTGTGTGAAAAGCTGAACTCCGACGCGGAGTGCGATATTGATTCGAATCCTACGAACGCCCACGGGGCGAGGAATATGATATTCATTATTCCGCCGGCAGGCACAGTTCCCGGCGCATATGACGGTTTAAGCGTGGACATGCCGCCCTGATGTCCCGCCCATGTCCCTGCGAAGCATACTATGATGCCCCCAAGGAGCACCAGAGCCATCACTATCTGTACCCATTTTGCCAGATTATTGCGAAGGCAGACGAGGCCGAACAGCACTATCGAAGTTATCGCAAGCGCGACCTCTCCCATATAGATATGAAATCCGGCGAGTTCGTAGTCAGGTCCGAACTGAAAAGCGCTGCCGAGCAGGTTTCGCATTATAAGCGGAAGCGCTGTGGCATTGGCCCACAGTATGGCTACATAGACAAGCATCAGGAACCATGCGCAAAGGAAGCCATGGTCATATCCCAGGGCTTTTTTGGTATATGTATAGGCGCCGCCGGCATCTGGATACTGATTGATCATATAGTGATAATTGACGCCTATTATAAGCATTATCACTCCGCCGATCACTAATCCTATGGTAGTGCCGACCGGTCCGGCGATCGGAAGGAAGGTCGTTCCCGGCATCACAAAAGCGCCCCAGCCTACACTGCAGCCGAATGCAAGCGCCCACACCCCGAGAGGACTCAGGTACCTTTGCAGGCTGCCCGCTCCGTTAATGCCCTCCGGTCCGTTATTACTGACAGCTCCGTTGTTGTTTCCCATAGTGCCTACTGAATGCTCTGTTCGTATTCGCTTATTCCATCTGCGGTCTTTTGATACAGCGCGCATATATCCTCGAGCATAGCCTTTACTTCATCATCGCTGTATTTGCGGCTGCTCCCCTGGCGGAATTCCTCCGTCAGCGCACTGACCTTATCCGAGAGCGTATCGAGCCCGAGATTCGCGGTCACGCCCTTCATCGCGTGCGCGCTCTCAAACATCGCAACAGGATCGAGAGATTCTCCCGCAGCCTGCAGGTTTTCGATCAGTCCGCTGTTTTTGAGCTTAAGCAGATATTTGCTGATCATCTTGTCTTTTTTCATTATCTGGACGGCATGAGCGTAATTGCCGTCGATCTGAGCGTATAAGTCTTCTACTGTCATAGTATTTTGATCCTCTCTTGTATTCTTAATGATTCCGATCTATATTCATTTCCTTGATGATAAGGGCTTCGAACTCTTCGGCCGGCAGAGGTCTGGAGAAATAGTAGCCCTGCACCAGCGCGCATTTGGCGTCTTTGAGCAGCTTCATCTGCTCCTCTGTCTCGACGCCCTCGGCAACCACCGGAACCTCCAGGAATTTGGCGATGTCCAGTATCAGCTCTATCATGCGAAAATTCTTTATATCCTCTTCGAGGTTGCGGATGAACTTCATGTCCATCTTGAGGACGTCTATAGGCATGGATGAGAGCATATTGAGGGATGAATACCCCGAGCCGAAATCGTCCATCTCGATCTCAAAGCCCATTTTGCGAAGCTCGCCTATGATGTCGATGAGCTCCATGGCGTTGTCTGTGTAGGCCGATTCTGTAACCTCCAGCTTCAGCTCCTTGGTCGACAGGTCGTTCTCTTCGAGCAGCTCCTCCAGATACGGTTCGAGCTTAGGGTCGAATATCTCGGCTCTCGACAGATTGACCGAGAGAGGGAGCAGATATCCCAGCTTGTCTCTCCATTCCGCGATCTGCCTTGCGGCTACCGCCCATACATAGTTGTCGACCTGGCTTATCATTCCGTTGTTCTCAAACAGCGGAATAAAATCACCCGGCGATATCATGCCCAGTTCAGGGTGCTTCCATCTGACAAGAGCCTCTGCGCTCTTGAGCTTAGGCGGCTCGGCCTGTATATCGTATTTCGGCTGATAGTACACGACGAACTGCTTATCCTCTATAGCCCAGCCCAGATCATTCATCAGCCTCTGCTGGAACATCTCCATCTGCCGCATATCCTCGTCAAAGATCATCATGTGATCCTTGTTGCTGCCGCGCACCATGTTGCAGGCTACCCTTGCTCTGTCGAACATTTCTGAAGGGGTCACGCCATCCCTGTAAGGCTTGACTCCCATCCTGATCCGGATGTTCGTTTTTTCGCTCATTTCGTCGAGCTTGCTCTGCAGAGAATCGTACACCTCTCTGTAATCGCTGCTGTCGCGGTGCAGACAGAATATATCGAAGCGGTCAGCCTCGATCCTGCTGGCAATGCCGGTCGTATCCTTGAGAAATTCTCTTATGCCGTCCGCAAGCTTTCGCAGCACCTTGTCTCCAAACTCTCTGCCGCTGTACTCGTTTACCGAGTGGAATCTCTCTATATTGATGACTATGGCATCCATCTTCCAGTCCGGATGGAATTTGACGATCTGGTCGGCGTATTCGAAGAAAAAGCCCTTTGTATACAGACCCGTCAGCGGATCTCTCTCCGCGGAGCGTATCAGCTGGCGGCGTTCGCTCAGCTCTATTATCCTCTCGACACGGGCCAGTACCACCTGATCCATGTCAAACGGCTTAGTGATAAAATCCGACGCGCCAAGCTGCAGAGCCTTGAGCTCTGCCTCCTTTTCGGCTGTAAGCACGATCACAGGGATCTCCCTGAGTTCAGTATCATCATGGAGCTGCCGCAGAACCTCGAATCCGTCCATAACAGGCATTATAAGATCGAGTAGTATAATGGAGAGCTGATCCTTGTTTTCGCGGATCATCTCCATTCCTATCGCTCCGTTCTCAGCGTAGATAAGATCGTATTCGTCCTCGAGTATCATCCCGAGAATATCCCTGTTGA
Source organism: Mogibacterium sp. (assembly GCA_017433945.1). GTDB lineage: Bacteria > Bacillota > Clostridia > Peptostreptococcales > Anaerovoracaceae > Crickella. Next base: position 16,793 of record JAFRGH010000079.1, read on the forward strand.
TCTCCTGATCCTCTACGACAAGTACCAGATGCCGTCTGTTAAGTTCACTGGATTGTATCATTTATTTGACCTCCTGGCTGTCGGTGCCCCTCATGGTTTTAGATATCCCGCCGGCCGGTTATCAGTATAATCAGTTATCACCCTTACGCTTAACTCCCCCTATAAGATTTCTGAGGGTATCCATAAGCAAATCCGCGTCTACAGGTTTAGAAAGATGCGCATCCATACCGGCATCAAGACATTGCTTGACATCATTGTAAAATGCGTTTGCAGTAAGCGCGATAATCGGTATTGTCTTCGCGTCATCTCTGTCCATTTCGCGTATGGCGCGCGCGGCAGTGACCCCATCCATGACAGGCATTCGCATGTCCATGAGAATAGCGTCGTAATAGCCATGCTCGTGCTCCGCAAATTTGTCGACAGCAAGCTGTCCGTTCTCCGCCCAGTCGGATTCCATATCCTCCATTTCGAGCAGATCTCCAAGTATCTCCGCATTGATCTCAACATCCTCCGCGAAGAGTATCCTGCAGCCTTCGAGAACGACATCGCTGTGGACCTCATGCTCAGTTTCGTATTTTTGCTGCGCCTCATGGCTGAGAGGCTCAAAATCGAGCTCAACTGTAAAGGTCGTGCCTTCACCCTTGCGGCTTTCGACCTGTATGCTGCCTCCCATCATATCGACAAGGCTCTTTGTGATAGCCATTCCGAGCCCGCTGCCGCCGTAGCGGTTGGTTGATGAAATGTCCTCCTGAGAGAAGGTGTCGAAGAGCTTCGGCAGGAAGTCTTCGTCCATACCGATGCCGGTATCCCTGATTATAAATCTTACGTGACAGCCGCTTCCGTCGCATTTGCCGACGCAGCAGTTTTGCGCCTCGACGAAAAACGAAATTTTACCCGGGACCGGCGTGAATTTTACCGCGTTGCCGAGTATATTTATCAATACCTGTTTGACCTTGATCTCGTCGCCCATGCAGCAGGCGCCGTTTATCTTTGCTGATTCGTCGCGGCCGTGCAGCTGATACTCGTATTCAAGGCCTTTTTCATCGCACTGGCTCTGGATTATGCTGCTCACCTGATCCAGCATGTCGTCCATCGCCATCGGTTCTTTGCGGACTATCATCTGGCCGGATTCTATTCGGCTCATGTCCAGGATGTCGTTGATCAGCATCAGCAGATGCCTTGCACTGGCATCGATCTTGTGAAGCTGTTCGCGCGTTTCTTCAGAAATTCCCGGTTCCCGCAGAGCGATCGTATCTATGCCGATGATGGCATTCATAGGGGTGCGGATCTCGTGGCTCATGTTTGAAAGAAATGCGGTCTTAGCTCTGCTGCTTTCCTCTGCTGCCATCAGCTTTGCCTCGAGCTGCTCAGTCTCCTGTATGTGCGTGGTGACACGCTCGAGCATATTGACCATGAGGAATACGAACACGCTTCCGAAGAACAGTATTCCTGACATGACCAGATCCGGCTTACCGAATATGCCTACGGTCACATAGCCGATCAGGAATCCGATCAGCAAAACAAGCGGGATCTGCAGCTGTATTTTTTCGCTGTCCCAGTTGCCTCTGCGGCTCACCTTGCGTATGAAGTGCAGATAGCGATAGATATTCCAGACCATAAGGGCGCTGCCCATAAAAATCATTATGTCTATGATGAATGTCATTATCGCTGCCCCCTGATGATCAGTCTGTGTTACTTTTTTAAACTGCTGCATAATCAGAAATATTATAGCATAATACCCGCGGGTATGCATCTGATTCAGTTCAAATGCTCGAATTTGAGAAGTCCCCCGCTCCTCCGCTGCGGACAGGATTTGAATCTGTATTTGAAAATAAAGATGCTCAAAAAACGGTCTGCTGCTCCGGAGTGGTCGTTCCTGCTGTTGAGCTGGAATCTGTCCGAAGCACAAGACCGTTTTATCTCGTTTCTGTTATCAGCTGCTTATTAACTGTTCTGCTATTCAGCGTATCTTCCGAGAACCTTTACGCTCGGGCACGATGCCTTCATAACTGTAAGCATCTGCTGTCCGTTTTCCGTAGTGTCGTCTCCCTGAGCTTCACAGTAGAAATAGTAGTGCCATGGGAGGTCCTTCATCGGTCTCGAGCGCAGTATACGCATGTTGAAGCCGTATGAGCTGATGATGTTGATAGCCTTTGCCAGGCTTCCCGTCTCATCCTCTACGGTGAACATCATAAGGAACCAGAGATTTCCTTCCTCAGGATATACGTCCTCTTTGGAGAGAACCGCATAGCGTACAGTCTCCATGCCGTTATCGAAGCCGAATGCGTGGCAGACCTTGAGATCGCCTTCGTACATGAGGTCGAGCACATGTCCCACCTCGCCGGTAAAGCTCTTTTCAAAAGGTACTACGGCAACATCGCACTCTCCGTCTGCAACAGCAGCGTATGTCTTGTCATATGTCTGAAAATCCACCATTTCCGCGTCAGGAAAAACGCTTCTTGCTGCCGAATAATCCTTAGGATCCATACCTACACAATAAGCAACACGCTTAGCTTCTGCCAATACATTCTGTCCCATGATGATCATGCTCCTTTCATCTTGTAAAAAAGAACCATGCGGCGTCTTCCACACGGTTCTGTTGATCTCGCCATAATCTTATCCACGCCAAAGTATATGCTCACCGACAATAAAATTCAAGATGTTTTTGGTGAAAAATACAATTTGCGTTCTGAGTATATTTAATATATTTGTATAAAGTTTACAAAGGAAAAAACTCGGCCGCAGACGGTGAAACCACAGTCACGACTTTTCTCTCATTATTATCAAAATCATCTTGGGGATGAGGTCGTCATAATAATGTGTGAGTCCAAGCGAGAGTCACTAGCTCCTGTGTCATGA
>JAFRGH010000080.1 GCA_017433945.1 Mogibacterium sp.
AAGCTGATTATCAGCTTCGTTTTTAGATAGAAATTATTCATGTCGGGCGTGCGAGGGGGAAACGCGCGCTCTGATGCTTACGGATATATACAGATATATGGGAGAGATGACATGACTACAGATCAGGGAAGCATTCTGTTGCTTAATGCCATAAAAGGATTTCATGGCAGATTCAAAAAAATGTACGGCCAGATATCTCTGCGCCTCGACGAAAGCACATATATAACAACCGGCGGGAACAAGATCCTTTCGGAGCTCACGGAGGATTCGTTTCTGGTATGCGATATCAACACCGGCGATCTGGGAGAGATATTCCGCAGATGCCCGAAGATCAACGCATTTATCTTCGGCTGCTCCGCGGATACTGTTAAGGTGTCGGGGCGTGATTCGGATGTCCCTGTCGCGCTCGAAGACCTGGCCATGCTCACGGGATCAACACTCAGGATAATCCCTGATGTGTCCCCCAAGACCATCGTTTCACTTCTTAAGGAAACAAGCGTTGCCCTCGTCAGGGATTCCGGGGCTATAGCATGCGGATCGAATCTAAAAAAAGCCGTTGCGGGAATACAGATAGTTGAAAAAGCGTGTGAAGCTGAGATCCACGGCAAGATGCTCGGCGGCACTTCGGCCATCCCGGCAGGGCTTGCAGAGCTCTACAAAAAGCGTTTCGCAGACAGCTATGTGAACAGCAACGAGGAGGCTCAGGCCGGATACACTGTATCGTTCGAGAACGAGTTTGATCTGCGCAACCAGCTGATAGAATACGGCAAGGAGCTTGTAAGAAGGGATCTGTCATACGGATCATGGGGCAATCTCTCGGTAAGGCTCAACGCTGATGAGATGCTGATCACTCCTACCTCGATGGATTATTTTGAGATCAAAATAGAGGATCTTGTCAAAGTAAACATTCACACTCTCGAATACGAAAGGAATCAGAGGCAGCCGAGCAGTGAGACAAGGATGCACGCATATGTTTACAGCAGTTTCCCTGAATGCGGTTCTGTGATCCATACTCATTCGAACGGGATGTCGGTTTTTGCCGCCTGCAAGGCGGGATTTGCAATAGGCGATCCTGTCATGCATGACCTGATAGGAGATGTGCTTGTTACCCGGGATGAAGCATCCGAATCGCAGGCTCTCGCCGAGGCTGTCGCGGAAATCTTCACCAGGACGCACGCTGCCGTCATACCGCATCACGGCGCTGTATTCTGTGGGCCGTCTCTCGACGTGGTGTTCGCGATCGCCGAAGCCGTAGAGCACAAGGCGCGCAATCTGCTTGATTTCTGAAAAGTTTAGGCCGCTGCCTGATCTGCTGGTCTCGCTCACTGATCTATCGGAAGCAGCTTATTTCTTGTGTGAATGTACATGGCAGCTATAGCAACCGCCGTGATCGCCCAGCTAATTGGGAAGACAAGCATAAGCGACAGCCATGTGTGATACAGCTTGAAGCCTGTGAACACCCAGGTGATGCGGGTGCCGCACACGCCGACGAATGACGCGACCGCAGGCAGCATAGATTTGCCGAGACCTCTCAGCGCGCCTGACAGATTATCCATAACTACGTTTATCAGCTCGCCGTACATGAGACAGCTCACTCTCACTACGGCGAGTTCTATTATTGCCGGATCGCTGGTGAAGAGTGTGAGAAGCGATCTCTGAGTGAGCAGCACCAGACCGCTGACGACAAATGTGACGGCGGCACATGTCATGAGTATCCTTCGCACTACCAGCCTGCACCTCTTATATTCTCTCGCTCCGTAGTTCTGTCCGACGAATGTAACGCAGGTCTGGCTGAATGCGTTTACTACGAAATAAACGAATATCTCTATATTGAATGCCGCCGAGGATGCGGCCATTACATCGGCTCCGAGGCTGTTGATCGCTGACTGAACGCAGAGATTAGACACGGAGAAAACCATGCTCTGAAGGGCCGCCGGCACTCCCATGCTGATTATATTGCTGAGAGATACCCTGTCTACACGGATAAGGCGCAGCTTCACCCTGATAAGGCTCCTTTCCTTCCTGAGGAAATACAGGAGGAGCATAGAGCTGACCGCGTTGGAGAGGACCGTCGCGATGGCGACGCCGTCTACATCCATATCCAGCACTATTACAAAGAACAGATTGGCCGCGACATTGAGAACGCCTCCGATTATGAGGCAGATGAGCGGCGTTCTTGTATTGCCGTTGCTCCTGAATATGGCCGATTCAAAATTGTACAGCATGATAAAAGGCATGCCGGTAAAATATATCCTGAGGTATTTGAGTGAATAATTATAGACCTCGGGAGGTACTCCGAGGATATCGATTATCGGTCTCGCGATCAGGTTGCCGAACGCGGCAACGAAGACTCCGGCGATAATCGCCACGGCCATGGCGGTGTGAACGGCGCGGTGGACCTTTTGATGGTTCGTCGCGCCTATGTTCCGGGAGATCACTACGTTGGCGCCTATGGAAAGGCCCACAAATGTATTCACCATAAGCGAGACTACAGGGGCGTTGCTGCCGACAGCAGCCATGGCATTGGCCGAAGCGAACTTGCCGACTACGGCTACGTCAGCCGCGTTGAACAGCTGCTGCAGTATGCTGGTCACAGCCAGAGGCACAGCAAATTTAAGGACCTTATCCAGGATCGATCCCCGGGTCAGGTCCATTTTTGCTTTTGCACTGTCTGCAGCCTCTGCAGCGTTTGACTTGTCTGTGCTCTTGCCACTTATCTGAGCTGCGCTGTGATTTGTATTATTATGATTTGTATTATTGTTATTTGTATTATTGTGATTTGTATTCTGATCCGGCTCCATTTTCTCCCGCCTGTTTGTATCTTCCTTTTTTATAAATATATTTTGCCCCGCCGCATGACCTCGGTACATGCCGGGAATGCCGGGGACCGAGGGGCAGCATTTAAGCTGAATGTTTTTCTGATACTGCCGCCTTACGGCTGTTAATGAATTCGCCGTATGTAAACACAGCCAGGCCGCCCCAGATGATGATGAATGCAATGATCTGGGTCATGTCGAGCGGCTCTTTGAACATGAATATGCCGAGCAGCAGCGATATCGTCGGGCTGATGTACTGTGCCAGTCCTATTACGAGCAGCGATACTTTTTTCGCTGATACGCTGAATAATGCTACCGGGATAAGAGTGATCAGGCCGCTCAGGAACATCATCGCGTATTTGCCCGGCACTCCCATGCTTATAGCACCGATCCCTTTTGTTTCTATATATATGATAGCTGCGGTCGCCACTACGGCATAGACCATGGTCTCGTAGACGAGCGCGATAAGCACAGGTATTTCCGATGTCTTTTTGATAGCCGAATAGACTGCCCAGGTGCCCGCAAGCCCAAGAGCGACGCCCGGAACCTGCTTATAGTGAACAAGTATGACGCTTATCGCTATCAGGGCGCATATTATAGCGGTCATATTGTATCTGGTCAGCTGCTCTTTGAATACTATAATGCCGACAGCGCAAATAACTATAGGTTCTATATAGTATCCTATCGACGCCTGTATCACACGCTCCGAGGTCATCGCCCAGATGTATATGCTCCAGTTGACCGTGAGTATCAGGCCGGCAGTTATATATTTGCGCCTGACCACCCTGTCCTTGAACGGTTCCCAGATCTCTTCCCTGCTGAAACTGAATCTCGCTGCAATATATGAATACCCAAACATCGTGACTATCCTATAGAGGATGATTATCCAAGAGGGTATCGGTTCCAGAGCCTGCCAGTAGATAGGGCAGACACCCCAGAAGAGCTGACAGCCGATCACGCAGAGGACGCCGATCTTATATTCTCTCTCCGAGTCAACAGCTTTAGCGGATGCTCCTTCTGAAGATATCATAGCCCCAGCACTTCCTCAGCCGTCCTTACAGCGATCTTGATGCAGTCGGTGCATGAGGTGAACATCTGCCCGTTGTTTCTGGTCTTTATCTCTCTGCAGATCAGGGCCTGTGCCTGCTCAGCGAATTTTCTCTGTATGGTTCCGGCAAGTCTTGTTGTCGCCGCCTTGGTATTGCCCGGATCTGCCGTATTTCCGTCACTGTTCAGCAAGCCTGCAATCACAGCCGCTCCGCTGACAGCACCGCAGACTCCCCTGCCGGTTCCCATTCCCGCGCCGAATCCCTCGGTCACCTTATACAGAGTAGCTTCATCCATTTCCACAGCATCCGCAAACACGCATGCCGCGGCCTGCGCGCAGTTATATCCCTGTCTGTGCAGCATATCCGCACGTTCCGCTCTGTCCATGATCATTTCTCCTCCGTGACATACTCCCACCACTTGTAGGAGCCCGCTGAAAAAGTCCTTTTTTCAAACAACGCTTTCAGTAACAGTTAACTGATTCTGTTTGCGCTCGTTTTGCCCGCCCCGACTCGCACGAGCAAAACTATTAGCAGCACCTTGAATAAGTCCACAAAACGCCTGTATTTCAATGGGTTGAGCTGATGCTGTGGTATAATTGAACTGTAAAAATCACAGGAGGTCTAACATGCTGTCAGCCCAAATCAAGATCAACCATAGTATTTATTCAGAGCTTTATGATCTGGTAGTTCCGGAGGATCATATCCTAAGGAGAATACATGATCTCGTAGACTTTTCATTCATATATGAAGAACTTGAAAGCAAATATTGCTTAGATAACGGACGGGAAGCGAAGAGCCCGATACTGCTTTTTAAATATCTTCTCCTTAAGTATCTATATAATCTTTCAGACAAAGGTGTAGTAGAAAGATCAAAGTACGATCTTTCATTCAAATTTTTTCTGGACCTGGCTCCGGAAGACAAGGTCATAAATCCAAGCCTTCTAACGAAGTTCAGGACACAGCGTCTTAAAGACGCAAAGCTGCTTGATCTGTTGATCAACAAGAGCGTTGAAATAGCAATCAGCGAAGGAGTCATCAAAAGCAAAGCCATCATAGTAGATTCAACACATACTGATGCACGCTACCATAAGGCTACACGTTACGAAATGCTAAAATGTGAATCTTCGGCATTAAGGGCATCTCTGAAGGAAGCTGCTAACGATATGGCACTTCCTGAAGATCCTGACAAGCATGCTTCTTTTGAAAAGCTGCAGGATTACTGTGCAGAACTCGTAATTACTGTCAATAAAAGCCCTTATGCTGAAGTACCCAATGTTAAAGAAGAAACTTCTTTGCTCGAAGAAATGCTCAACGACAAAGTCGATTCTTTCAGCCAGTCCATAGATAAAGATGCGCGCATAGGATACAAGGCAGAAGGCAGATCTTTCTATGGTTACAAGACACACCTTGCAATGACAGAGGATCGTATCATTACTGCGGCAACAATAACTTCAGGCGAAGCATTCGATGGAAAAGAATTGCCAAGCCTCGTTGAAAAGAGCCGGACTGCCGGAATACCTGTAGATGAAGTGATCGCTGACACAGCCTATTCAACGTTAGATAATCTGAAAGACGCAAAAGCCCGGGGATACAAGCTGATCTCTAAACTTAATCCTAAAGTAGCGGATGGCATGCGCTCCGATGATGGATTCGTATTCAACAAAGATGCTGACATGATGCAATGCCCGGCTGGGCATCTCGCAACTGCAAAGCACTACGAAAAGCGTGCGTACGCAAGAAAAAACGATCGCATCAAATACTGCTTTGATGTTGAAAAATGCAAACGCTGTCCGCTTAGAGAAGGCTGCTACAAAGAGAACGCAAAAAGCAAAACATACAGCGTAACGGTCAAATCCGACTACCATGTGGAGCAGAAAGCATTTCAGGAGTCTGACTATTTCAAAATGCGAGTGAAAGAACGTTATAAAATCGAGGCCAAAAACAGCGAGTTAAAAGGAGTTCATGGCTACGATCAATGTGATTCTGCCGGACTGGCTTGCATGCAGATACAAGGAGCAGTCACTATCTTCGCAGCAAATCTTAAGCGAACGATACGGCTCAAGGGTGAAGAATGTCCAAATTAAAAAAAGGACAAAAAACCAACCACATATGATCTGGTAAATCGCTTAGATAAACACAATTTATCGCAATATTTACTTATCAAGGTGCTATTGTATACAAAACGCTAACAGTTTAGCGTTGTTAATGTAATATTGGTTACAGTTGTAGTAACTTTTTCAGCGGGCTCCTTGTAGAAGTGGGGGCTTCTCGCTCAACAGTTCCAGCGAACTGAGTATCAACGAGCTATCCCCGTGTGCCCCACGGTTCCTCTTTTAGATATAAGTTTATTTTTGTCATGAGGCTTTCAGTCTCATTGTTTCCAGCCTGA
>JAFRGH010000010.1 GCA_017433945.1 Mogibacterium sp.
CTCGACAGAGACGATGAGAACAGGCTCACTCTGTGATACTGCGGTGACTGCAGACTCTACGAGGGAGATAAGGTAGTACAGCTTGACTATTATTCGGCACCGGAAGGCACTGTGGACACTTTCATAGTGGACTTTGAAGTGGCGATGAGAGCTGAAAAATATGCTGTTTATACAAACAGCCCGAGCATGGAATACACAGGCAAGCCAATCAGCGCGGCTGATTTTGCCAAAAAGCTCAAGGTCACTGACAGCGAAGGCAAGACCGTGCCGAGCTATGCGTATACCTACAGACTGCCTGAAAACAAGGACATCGGATATTATTCATTCAAGATCAAATTCGATACCGAGCTGTATCCTGAGTTCCCTGAATCCTATGAGGCAGTTTACAGCATAGGACCTAAGACGCCTCAGATAAAGAGCATCAAGGGCGGCAAGAAACAGCTTACGATCAATTGGAGCAAGCTGACAGCCAAGCAGATCAAGAACATAGACGGTATGTATATCGAGATCGCTACCAACAAGAGCTTTACCAGCGGTTATGATATAATCCAGCTCAATGACAACCAGGCTCTCAAGGGCAGCAAGGTCATAAAGAAGCTCAAAAAGAACAAAAAATACTATGTAAGACTCAGCACATACAAGATCGTCCCGAGCGAGGACGGTGAGGGAGATTACTATGTATTCTCGCCTGACAGCAAGATCAAGGCAGGCAAGACCAAAAAGAAATAGTGCTGATGCCGTAAAATGCCTTAAAACATGAACAGACAAAATGCCGAAATGACCCGTAAAGGCCATTTCGGCATTTTCATATGCGCAGTTATACGCGCAGTTATACGCGCGCTGAATTTTAATAATCGGACTGCCGGATTATGCCGGATTACAGATTTTCGCCATTCGTCTTTATGACATCGGCGTACCAGTGGTATGAATCCTTAGGGATGCGTTCCAGCGTCTCGTAGTTGACATATATGAGACCGAAACGCTTGTCGTAACCGAGAGCCCATTCAAAATTGTCCATGATGGACCACTGCATATATCCGAGAACGGGATATCCCTCCTCTGCGGCTCTTTTGACGCCGCGCAGATACCATGTGAGGAACTGTATGCGCTGAGGGTCATGCACACATCCGTCATCCATAACGAAATCGCAGTTAGCCATTCCGTTTTCGGAAATAAGAACGGGCACATCGTATCGCTCATTAAGGAATCTGATGCCCCAGTAGAGAGCATCTGCTGTGACTGGCCAGCCCATATTGGTACGAGGCATGCCCGAACGCAGAGGGTGCATTTTCCCGTCCGGTCCGTCGTTATAATTGCTGGACATATAGCAGTTCCAGCCTATGTAGTCGAGAGGCTGATGTATGAGAACAGCCTCATCGTCTGTCAGCAGGGCTCTGAGCTGAGGATGGAACTCGCCCTTCATCATAGGATCGAGCCACATGTTGATATTATAGAGGCTGACATCACCGCCGAAGGTTTTGCTGCGCGCTGTCTCTATATCCTCAGGCGAGTCAGATTCAGCCATAAAATTAGTACAGTCTGTCGCGATGCTGACCATAGGCTTTAGAACGGCATGTTCTCTGATCACCTTGACAGCCTTTGCGTGAGCAAGCAGGCATATCCTGGTCATGCGCAGAGTAAGCTCTGTTTCTTCCCCGGAACCCCTCACGACGCTCTGATGAGGAGGGAACATTCCGGACAGATAGCCCTGGCCGAGGAAGGATGTAGGCTCGTTGACAGTCATCCACCATGATACCTTATCGGAGAGCGCGTCTACCACTACTGCGGCGTATTTTTCGAACGCGTCGATCACGTAGTCGTCGAGCCAGCCGCCTTTTTTATGCACCCACATCGGCAGATCCCAGTGGAAAAGTGTAACAAGAGGAGTGATTCCTGCATCCAGCAGTTCATCGACAAGATCCTTGTAGAACTGCAGACCCTTTTCATTGACCACGCCTTCCTCAGGCATAACTCTCGGCCAGCTTACAGAAAATCTGTAGGCTTTGAGACCGAGCTGCTTCATAAGAGCGACATCCTCACGGAAATGATGATAGTGGTCGCACGCGATCTGTCCGCTTTCTCCATGGGCTATATGACCATCGGTAAGAGCATCCCAGATGCTCGGCCCCTTGCCATCTTCGTTATACGCACCCTCGATCTGATATGCAGCGCTCGCTGCTCCCCACATAAAATCACTGCTGAATCCCATAACCTTACCTCCATATATAAGCTGCTTTTCTGTCGCAGCAATCTGTTTTGCCTATTTTGTTTTATCAGCCTTTGTCCATTGTTCTTATCCGTCGGGACAATCATACAATACTCTGCGCACCGTTCACAACAGTTAAATGCGGTTCGTGACATTGTTAATAATAAGTCAAACTTATCATTATGATAAGAAAGTCTGAGTTTACTATTTGACGCAAGAGTGTTAAATTATTGACGGACAAAAAAGAGCGGTAAATGCAGCTGAATCAAAGCGGCAAGCAGTAAGTTTATCTGCTCGTCTGCGCGGCATCAGGGCATGATGATGAGCCCGGGTCAGCAGCCGCAGGATCGCTCTTGACAATAAATACTTGAAGGAGGCGTAACTATGATCTATTTAGCAATCATCACAGCAGCAACAGTATGGGCTATCTATGAAGAGAAGAATCTGCCATCAGTTTTTCCTACAAACAAGCGCTAATTGAGCTTAGCTGATCAAGCCGCGTCCAGCCGAAGCAATCGGTATGGATGCGGCTTTTTTTAGTGGCTCGTGATTCGGTGATAAGCATGCTTCCGGCAGAGGACTGACCGGTGACCATGATCCGGCCGCGCGGCCATATCAGTAAGCTTGCCCCCCTTGTTGCGTGTCAGATATTACTGTAAAATCAACACATGACTAAGGATGAACTGATCATTTCGAGAATAGAGGACAAAATAGAGCAGTGCCGTGAAGGATATTATGTGACTAACACAGGCCTGCTTGACTCGCACGAGCAGGCTCTTGCTGCCTCTGCGTCCAGAAACGCCGCAGGCGTGAGATGCCTGATGTACGGCGGATATGATGAAGCCGAGAGGCGCATGCTGGTGTGCGTTCCGTCAGAAATCCCGATGAGCGATGCGGAGGCAGCGGCGGACCTGCTCGCAGTCCTCCGCGTGACTAAACCGGCTATTTCCCGGGAGCTGTCACACAGGGACTATCTCGGGTCTGTGCTGGGCCTGGGAATAGACCGAAGCGTCACGGGAGACATACTGGTCAGGCCCGACGGAGCAGATATCATAATAATGCCTGAGATCGCTGAATTTTTGCTGAGAGAATTCAGACAGGTCGGACGGACGAATATCAGGACGCAGCTCGTACCTATAGAGCAGCTCAGCATACCTGAGATGAAGACACAGACCATACGGGATACTATTCCCTCGGCCAGACTCGACAGCGTGGTCGCCTCAGCCTTCAAGCTGTCCCGGAGCAAGGCTGCCGAAGCGATACGGGGCGGCATAGTATCTCTTGATCACGCGGAATGTCTCAAGCCTGACGCGAAGGTTGAGGAAGGGCAGACACTTGTGCTGCGCGGAAAAGGCAAGGCAGTGATAGATGAGATCGGAGGCGAATCAAAAAAAGGACGCATCTGGATCAGCATCCGCAGATACATATAGCCGCGGATCTGCAGTACGCCGGCTGATAGCTGAATTGTAAGGTCAGCCGCATTGAATTAAGATTAATACAGGATACTGGTTGACTTTAGCGATTTAGCGTAGTAAAGTGACACGTAGTATTTGCTATCCCGCCGGTATTTCAGATCTTATATCGAATAAGCGAATAAGTAAATCAGTAAATCAGTAAATCAGTAAATCAGTAAATCAGTAAATCAGTAAATCAATAAATCAGTGAATCAGTGAATCACAAATATACAGATATCTGATAATATAACTACCGGCTGCAGCATAAATATAGTCAATAAGACGCATGAAGGTGTCTGTATGTCAGAAACAAACAGCGGCAAAACTGCCGTTTGCAGATGAGAGAGGAAGAACAAAGGGTATCATGAAATACGACCAGACCGTCCTGACAGGGACCGAAAAGAGAATTTTTGCGCTCAGGACATTATTCAGCAGCTGCGGCTATAAACCGTACCGCATGCGCAAGTTTGAGGAATATGACCTCTACAGCAGGAACAAGGATTTTCTGCTGTCAGACAGAGTCATCACCTTTACGGATACGAACGGTCATCTCAAAGCGCTAAAGCCGGACGTCACCCTTTCGATAGTCAAAAATCTCAAGGACAGGCCAGACGAGCTGCAGCGTCTGTATTACGATGAAAACGTATATCGCGTTTCGGGCAGGACCAATACATATAACGAGATCATGCAAATGGGCCTTGAATGCATAGGCGCAGCAAACAACCCATCCGTGACAGAGGTGCTGGATCTCGCCGTAAGCAGTCTGGAGCTTGTCTCGGAGGACAGGGATTATCTGCTCAAGATATCCGATCTGGATATACTGACTCTGCTCGTGGATGAAATGACCGACAGCAGACAGGCAAGGGCGGAGCTGATGAAGCTCGCAGGCGAAAAGAACCTGCACGGGATACGCGAGCTCTGCGCGCAGTATGAGATTAATGACAGCGCGTACGGCATCCTGACGGAGCTGCTGCAGCTTGAAGGACACCCGGATGCCGTGCTGCCTGCTCTTGACGAGCTGTGCCGCGGAACAGCCGCAGAGGCTGAGAGCGGAGAGCTGAGAGCTGTCGTCACGGCCCTTCCTGCCGGCAAAAAAGAGCGGATAGTAATAGATTTCTCAATAATAGGCGACACGAACTACTACAACGGGATAGCGTTCGAGGGCTATATCGCCGGGATACCCGAATGCGTGCTGGTCGGCGGCAGATACGACATGCTGATGAAGCGCATGAAAAAGCATTCGCGCGCCATAGGCTTTGCCGTCTATCTCGATACGCTCGCGAGGCTCGCGCCTGAGGCAGCATCCGAGCGTTCAAAAGAAATGATAAATGTCGCGCTGCCTAAGGGACGGCTGGGCGAAAAGGTCTACAGCATGTTCAAGGCTGCAGGATACGGCTGCGACGATATGTTCGAGGGACGCAAGCTGATATTCGAAAACAGAGAGGCCGGAGTGAGATATTTTTGGGTCAAGCCGTCTGATGTGCCTATCTATGTAGAGCGCGGCGCGGCGGATATCGGCGTCGCGGGCAAGGATATACTGCTCGAATACGAGCCTAATGTCTTTGAACTGCTTGACCTCGGCGTCGGAAGGTGCAGAATGGCAGTCGCGGGGCCGGCGGATTTTGAAGATAATTCACAGTATCCGCTCAAGGTCGCGACCAAATTCGTCAACATAGCGCAGCAGTATTATTCGTCGGTAGGCCGCGATATAGATATAATCAAGCTGAACGGCTCGATAGAGATAGCTCCTCTGCTGGGCCTGTCGGATGTCATAGTCGACCTGGTCGAGACGGGAACGACGCTTAGGGAAAATAATCTGAGCGTTCTGGAGGAAATACTGGATGTAAGCGCAAGGCTGATAGCGAACAAATCAGGCTACAGCTTCAAGAGCGAGGCGATAGGGCTGCTTCTGGAGAAGCTTGCGCCGCATAAGGGATAGGAATTCATTGCCCGTCCCTGTAAGGCATCCGGCGCGCAGATGGTAGGTATCGTTATATATGGAAAGGAAAAGAGTAGAATCAGATGATAAAAATATTAAAATACGCGGAATTATCAGCCGAAGAGGTATTCGCGCGCAGCGAGCCTACCGTAAATGTGGCTGATGCTGTTGCCGCGATAATAAAGGACGTAAGAGCGAATGGAGACGAAGCCATAATAAGATATGCCGCGAAATTCGACGGCATCGACCCGGAGAATTTCACTCTGGAGCTGAGCGATGAGGAGCGGACTGAAGCGCTTGCCGCAAACGAGAGCATCAATCCGGGGCTGGCTGAGATACTCGCGAAGGCTGCCGCGAACATAGTGAAATTTCACAGCAGACAGGTCAGGAACAGCTTTATCATAAACGATACTCCGGGCATAATTATGGGTCAGAAAGTGGTTCCGCTCGAAAGAGCAGGGCTGTATGTACCGGGCGGAACGGCAGCGTATCCTTCGACAGTGCTGATGGATACGATACCGGCATTGATTGCCGGCTGCGCAGAGATCATAATGGTGACTCCGCCGAACGCCGACGGTTCGGTCAATCCGGCTATAGTGGCGGCCGCCGAGGCTGCCGAGGCAGCCGTACCGGGCAGGGGGCATGTCCGTATTTTCAGGACTGGCGGAGCTCAGGCCATCGCCGCGCTCGCATACGGAACGGAAAGTATCCCTGCAGTCGATAAAATAGTCGGCCCGGGAAATGCCTTTGTCGCCGAGGCCAAGCATCAGGTATACGGCAAGGTCTCTATAGACATGATAGCGGGCCCGAGCGAAATACTGATAGTTTCGGACAGCAAGAGCGATCCGGCTCATCTCGCTGCCGATATGCTCTCTCAGGCCGAGCATGACAAAAACGCCAGCGCCGTGCTCGTGACCGATTCCGAAAGGCTTGCGTATGCTGTACAGTATGAGATAGATAAGCAGCTTAAGGAGCTTGAACGCGAGGAGATAGCGAGAGCTTCCATAGAGAACAACGGCAAGATAATAGTCGCGGAGAACCTGGAGCAGGCGGTGGAGATCGCGAACACCATCGCGCCGGAACACCTGGAGCTCTGCGTGGATGATCCGTTCGACTGGCTCGGCAAGGTGAAGCACGCCGGATCGGTATTTATGGGGCGCAGCTGCCCTGAAGCCCTTGGAGATTATTTCGCGGGACCGAATCATACCCTGCCTACAGGCGGAACAGCGAGATTTTCGAGTCCGCTGTCAGTGGATGATTTTGTGAAAAAGATGCAGTACACTTATTATACTGCTGATGCGCTGGGTGAAGCTGCCGATGACATCGCGGCGTTCGCGTCAGTGGAGGGGCTGACAGGGCATGCCCGCAGCGTTCAGATACGCAGTGAAAAAGACGGATTCTCATTCTTAGGGGCTATATCAGATTTATTCAGGGAGAGGGACAATGAGTAAATTCCTTAGCAGTAAATACGCGGCTCTCGAGCCGTACACACCGGGTGAGCAGCCCAAAACGCAGGTGCTGACCAAGCTCAACACCAACGAATCACCATTTCCGCCGGCGCCTGAGGTGGTCGAGGCAGCGGCAAAGGCCGCGGAGTCACTGCAGCTTTATCCGGATCCGGACTGCACGGAGCTGCGAAGAGCCATCGCATCGGCGCAGGGCGTCGATCCGGACGAGGTCATATGCAGCAACGGCTCTGACGAGACACTGTATTTCGCGTTTATGGCATACTGCGACGGCGGCAGACCGGCGGTTTTCCCGGCGATCTCATACGGATTTTACCCGGTATTTGCTGAAATAAACGGAGTGGCCTGCAGACAGATACCGCTTAAGGATGATTTCAGCATCGACCCGGCGGACTATTATGACGCGGAGGGAACGATCTTTATCGCAAACCCTAACGCGCCGACCGGCATTCCTCTGAGCCTTGATCAGATAGAGGACATACTGAGGCACAACCCGGACAATGTGGTGGTGATCGACGAGGCCTATGTCGATTTCGGCACCGAATCGGCGGTGCCGCTCGTAAGCAGATACGACAATCTGCTCGTGGTACAGACCTTTTCCAAGTCGAGGTCGCTGGCCGGCATGAGGCTCGGCTACGGAATAGGCAGCAGGGAGCTGATCGCGGATCTCAACGCGCTGAGATTTTCGACGAACCCGTATAACCTGGACAGGATTGCGATCGCGGCAGGAACAGCATCTCTCGAGCACGATGAGATAAACCGCGAGCACTGCAGGATGATAATGGAGAACCGCGCGTATACCGTTGAAAAGCTGCGTGAGATGGGCTTCGAGATGACCGATTCCACAGCGAATTTTATATTCGTAAGGCATCCTGAGCTGCATGGCTCCGAGCTTTTCAGCAGGCTTAGGGAGCGCGGCGTAATCATCAGGCACTGGGACAAGCCGGATCTCGCGGATTACAACCGCATCACTATAGGCTCGTGCGAGCAGATGGATATACTGCTGCGTGAGGTAAGAGATATTCTTGCCGGGAGGCAGTAATTGTGATGTCTGCAGAGCTGCAGGCGTAAGCTGTGTCAGGCATATGACGGGCCGCATATGGACGGCAGCTGCGGACAATTAATGGAGGGCAATCATATGAGAGCAGCAGAGATCAGGAGAGAAACAGCCGAGACAAGCATTATGCTTGCCATCGATCTTGACGGAAGCGGCAGAAGCGAAATAGATACGGGCGTGGGATTCCTCGATCACATGCTGAACCTTTTTGCAAGACATGGACGCTTTGATTTGTCTGTTTCGGCAAATGGGGATACCTATGTTGACGATCACCATACGGTCGAGGATATCGGTATCGCGCTCGGACAGGCATTCGCCAGAGCGATAGGCGATAAGAGAGGGATCACGAGATACGGAAGCTGCACGCTCCCGATGGACGAGGCTCTCATAATGACGGCCGTCGATATTTCAGGCAGAGCTCATCTTTCATACGGACTTGAGATACCGGCACAAAAGGTCGGGACCTTTGATACCGAGCTGGTCGAGGAATTCTGGCTCGGCTTTGTCAGGAACGCGGCGGTGACACTGCATATAAGGCAGCTTGACGGCAGCAACTCGCATCACATAATAGAGGGCGCGTTCAAATCCGCAGCCCGTTCGCTGCGGCAGGCAGTGGCCATAGAAAAGGCATATTCAAACGAGATCCCTTCGACAAAGGGACTGCTGTAAGTGGAGGAAAAATGGTAGCAATTATTGACTACGGTGTAGGAAATCTCTTTTCATTAAGGAGTTCCCTGCGGGAAATAGGCGCTGATGTAATCGTAACATCTGACGAGGCTGAGATCGCGGCCGCCGGCAGGATCATACTTCCGGGTGTCGGTGCTTTTGAGGATGCCGCCCGCAAGCTGAGAGAATCGGGTATGGCCGATGTAGTAAAGAGGGAAGCCGCGGGAGGCAAGCCCTTGCTCGGCATCTGCCTGAGCATGCAGCTCATGTTTGATAAGAGCTACGAGTACGGGGAGCATGACGGGCTCGGACTGATACACGGCTCTGTGCGTCCTATAGCAGATGTTATCCCGGCAGATTATAAGATACCGCATATAGGCTGGAATTCGCT
This sequence comes from Mogibacterium sp., assembly GCA_017433945.1. Classification (GTDB taxonomy): domain Bacteria; phylum Bacillota; class Clostridia; order Peptostreptococcales; family Anaerovoracaceae; genus Crickella. Next base: position 9,180 of record JAFRGH010000010.1, read on the forward strand.
TCATTTTACAAAGGAATCGCCTCTGTTCAAATACAGCAAAGAGGGTGATTACGTATATTTTGTACATTCCTATTACGCTGCGGACTGTGATGAATCAACGCTGGCCGTAACAGAATACGGAGCCGAGCTGACTGCATCGGCAGCAAACGGCAATGTATACGGCTGTCAGTTCCACCCGGAAAAGAGCGGGAACACAGGCCTGAATATACTTAGAGCTTTTATGGAAGTATGAGCGCAGCAGAGTCAGAAAAGTGTTCAGCGAAGGAAAATCGGACACGTGGAATACGAAGCAATCTGACAGGATGTGTGCTGAATTGTTACTTGAACATTAGAAATCAGGGAGAAGAAATTAATGCTTATATATCCGGCGATAGACCTTTATGAAGGCACGGCTGTGAGACTTTATAAAGGAGATTATGCTCAGATGACGGTCTACCGCGATTGCCCGCCTGAGATAGCCCGTGACTTTGTTACGGCAGGTGCAACTCGTATCCATGTGGTGGATCTCGAGGGAGCGAGAGACGCTTCGACCCCGAATTTTGAGACCGTATGCGCCATAAAGAGAGCCGCCGATGAGGCGGTTCGGGAAACTGCAAACGCTGAGACTGCAGTCGGTCGCCTGTCGTCCGCTTTCATAGAGATAGGCGGAGGCATACGGGATATGGAAACAGTTGCGAGATACCTTGAAGCGGGAATAGACCGCGTGATACTCGGAACAGCCGCGGTTAACGACCGTGAATTTCTGCAGGAGGCAGTGAGCCGCTATGGGGAAAAGATAGCTGTCGGCATCGATGTCAGGGATGGCTTTGTCGCTGTCAAGGGCTGGACCGAGCTGTCCGAATATGGGCTCGATGAATTCTGCTCCATGATGCAGGAGATGGGAGTCAGAACCGTTATCTGTACTGACATATCACGTGACGGAGCCATGAGAGGCACGAACAGGGAGATGTACAGGCGCCTGTCCGAGACGCTCAATATGGATATTGTCGCGTCCGGCGGGGTCTCGACTATGGAGGACGTGAGGGAGCTCGCGTCGCTCGGCATCCACGGCGCGATAATAGGCAAGGCGTACTATACCGGAGCGATAGATCTGGCGGAAGCGGTTAAGACCGCAGCAGATAAGACAGCCGCAGCTAAAACAGCCGCAGAATAGGGATACAGCGCATTTCGAGTGCACACATAGAACATAGAGTTAGTTTAATTTCTTAAAATACGGAGATCGATAATGATAACTAAAAGGATAATTCCATGTCTCGATGTCAGGGACGGCAGAGTCGTCAAGGGCGTGAACTTTGAAAACCTCGGAGATGTGGCTTCGCCGGTAGACATGGCGAAGCTATATACCAATTCCGGAGCCGACGAGCTGGTTTTTTACGATATTACCGCGTCCGCTGAGGGACGCAAGCTTTTTACCGATATACTTTCGGAGACAGCATCGAATGTATTCATTCCGCTGACGGTTGGCGGAGGAATCAATACGATAGAGGATTTTGACAGAGTCCTCAAATGCGGAGCCGACAAGGTCAGTGTCAATTCGGGAGCAATAAGAAATCCCGACCTCATCACCGAGGGCGCCAGGAAATACGGCGATCAGTGTGTAGTGCTCTCCTGTGATATCAAGAGAGTGGACGGAGAATTCCGTGTCTTCGCCAGAGGCGGCCGCGATGATACAGGCATGGAAGCCATCAGCTGGATCAAACGCTGTGTTGAGATGGGCGCAGGAGAGGTTGTAGTCAACTCAATAGATACAGACGGGGTCAAGCAGGGCTTCGATATAGAAATGCTGCAGGCTGTCTGCGATGCCGTGTCTGTCCCGGTCATCGCTTCAGGCGGCGCGGGAAATATAGATCATTTTATCGAGCTCTTCCGCAAGGTGCCGAGCATAGACGCAGGCCTCGCTGCGTCAATCTTCCATTTCGGAGAGGTTTCAATTAAGGATCTTAAGGAAAGAATGGCTGCAGAAGGCATACCGGCGAGGATATAGGTGGAGAGCTGGTATAAACAGTAGTATCTGAAATGTGCAATCAGGCATTTCAGCAAAACAGCAGCTTTTGATGAGGATGTTAACGCAAATACACGAAAAACGCAAATTAACATTACCTGAATGAAGGGAGAGGTGGATCCGGAGATGGAGTTTATGGATATAAAGGAATTGAAATTTGATGAAAAGGGACTGATCCCGGCGATAGTCGTTGATTCGGTCACAAAGAAGGTATTGACTCTTGCGTATATGAACGAGGAAAGCCTCAGGATCTCGATGGAAAAGGGATTGACCTGCTTCTGGAGCCGTTCACGCCAGGAGCTTTGGCTCAAGGGAGAGACAAGCGGAAACTACCAGCACATAGTCAGCATTACAGCCGACTGCTACAGGGACGCTCTGGTAGTTGTGGTTGAGCCTGAGGGGCCGGCCTGCCATCTCGGGACTGAGTCATGCTTTGAGTATCCGGTATGGGAATCGGAGGAGCTGAAGGAATTCTCTTACGAAGGCCTTATGGATCTTATCAAGGGCCGCAAGACGGATCCTAAGGAAGGCTCGTACACCACATACCTCTTCGATAAGGGGCTGGACAAGATCCTCAAAAAGGTCGGCGAGGAATGTACGGAGGTCATCATCGCAGCCAAGACGGCTGAGCAAAGCGGTGACAATGCCGAAACGGTTTATGAAATCGCAGATCTGGCATATCACACTATGGTGCTGATGATAGAAAACGGAATCTCACTCGAGGACATCCACAGAGAGCTTGCGTCCCGCCATGTCATTGATAAAAAAGTAAAACAGGAAAAAATGCGTTAAAAGAAGCGGCAGATCAAAACTCTGTCGCTTTCTGTAAATGAGCTTAAAGCTGCGCTTAAGAGAGATATATAATAGAGGTATATAATAATGTACGATCTGCACATGCACACGACATATTGTGACGGAAAGAATACGGCGGAGGAAATGGTTCTTGCCGCGATAGATAAGGGCCTGGACACAGTCGGAATATCCGGCCACTCATTCACTCCGCACGATACCAGCTACTGCATGAGCCGCGAGGGAAGCGAGAGCTATAACAGAGAGCTGCGTGAACTCGCAGATAAATACGCAGGCAGGATCCGTGTCCTGACAGGTATCGAGAGGGACTATTATGCCGACATAAGCATCGAAGCTTATGATTATGTCATAGGCTCTCTGCATTATCTGTTTTACGACGGGTGCTGGACGGACGTAGACGATAATCCGCAAAAATTAATGGACTTCGCTGACAGGCACTTTGACGGAGACATGATGTGCCTTGCAGAGCTGTACTATAAAACATTGGAAAATATCGTATCGAGGACGGACTGCGACATCATCGGTCACTTTGACCTGATCACAAAGTTTAACGAAATATACAGGATCACGGAGGAAGGAAAGATCGCGGATCTGCGTGATCAGACCGGCGATACAGCGTGCCCCGGCTTAAAAAGGCTCTTCGATATCTCGGATCCGCGCTATACAGCTTCGTGGAAAAAAGCTGTCGACAGAATCTTTGCGGAAACGGCAGGACGAGCGAACCGGCTGGAAGCTCTTGGTCTGTTTACAGCCGGCGACAAGCCGGTCTTTGAGATCAATACAGGAGCCATTTCGAGAGGCTACAGAACCGTGCCTTACCCGGCTCAGGATCAGATAGATTACATCAAATCAAAAGGAGGAATACTTATCCTCAATTCAGACAGCCACAGCATCGATTCCGTTTGCTGCGGCTTCGATGAATTCAGCAAGCTGCTCTGACAGACGCCGTATGATCAAGAGCTTTGCGTGTATGAGAAAGGGGATCGTGACACTTATATGACCGGCGATCAATCTCTATAATATGCAGTATAAAATATATTCAGTCTGAATAGTCTGTCAAATCAAAACTGCCGCATCCGTAAGAGGATGCGGCAGTTTGTCTGTAAAATCAGATCTGCGGATCGCAGACTCTGCTGTCTGAGGGATTACTTGCCCTTTGCAGCCTGCTTAGCAGCCTTTGCAGCAGCAAGTCCGTCATCGTATTCGCCGGAGTTCTTTCTCTGCCAGAAGTCCTTTGTCTCCTTAGCAACAACACCGGAGAGCGCGAACAGAGCTACCAGGTTCGGGAATGCCATCAAACCATTCATCAGGTCTGCGAAATCCCATACAACTGCGAGCGGCAGGAAAGGTCCGATAGCTACAGCGGCGATGTACAGCCATCTGTAAGCTTTGATAGCGCCATTGTTGCCGTTTGTCAGGTAGTCGAAGCATCTCTCAGCATAGTAGTCCCAACCGAGGATGGTGGAGAATGCGAAGAGTGCGAGGCAGATAGCCAGTACGCAGTAACCTACCAGTGGAGGCCATGGGAGTCCGTAACCGAATGCGTGCATTGTTACCTCTACACCCTCGAGACCCTGCTCGTGAGCACCTGTCATTACAATGCAGAGACCTGTCATTGTGCAGATAACGATAGTATCGAGGAATGTACCTGTCGAGGATACGAGACCCTGACGTACACACTCTTTTGTCTGAGCAGCGGCAGCAGCGATAGGCGCGGAACCGAGACCGGCCTCGTTCGAGAAGATACCTCTCGCAACACCTTTCTGCAGTGCCAGGAGGAATGCTCCCATTGCTCCGCCTGCAACAGCTCTTGCGCCGAAGGCGCCTGCAACTACCTCAACGAAAGCGTGAGGCAGGTTGCCGATGTTGTAGAAGAATACCAGCAGAGCTGTTACTACATAGAGAACCATCATTGCAGGTACGATCTTTTCGGTAACCTGAGCGATTCTATGGATACCGCCGACGATTACAGCGATAGTTCCTGCTGTGATCAGGATAGTAGCGATAACCTTAACCCATGATGCGTCTTCGCCGAATGCTGTGAACGCAACCTTGGTAGCGCCGACTTCGGTAGCTACCTTGTTGATAGCGTTTACGATACCGTTTACCTGTGTGGATGTACCGATACCGAGAGCACCGGCCAGTGACCCAAACAGTGCGAACATCTTAGCGAGCCATTTCCACTTAGGACCCATACCTTTGTCGATGTAGTAGAAAGGTCCGCCGAGGATGGATCCGTCTTCCTTAACATGTCTGTACTTAACAGCGAGAAGTCCTTCCGCGTACTTTGTAGCGATTCCGAAGAATGCCGCAAACTCCATCCAGAAGAGAGCTCCCGGACCGCCTGCCATGATAGCTGTAGATACACCTACGATGTTACCTGTACCTACCGTAGCAGCGAGCGCTGTTGTCAGAGCACCAAAGCTGGATACGTCTCCCTCTCCGCCTTCCTCATTATTTACAGCATATCTGAGGGCGATAGGGATTTTTCTCTGAGTCCAGCTTGAGCGAATGGAGAGTAAGATACCGACAACGATGATGAGTACCATCATGACGGTACCCCAGACCCAACCGTCCAGGGTGCTTATTAATTCACCAATACTCATAAAAATAACCTCCTTACAAATTCACCTAATAACTGATATAAGAAGTTAAAATAGAAAGGTCGTATTCGTCCAGATTGAAACGAACGAGAATACTCCAGAGAATACCCCAATCTGAATTCATACAATTAAATTGTAGAATCAGTAAAAAGTGTTGTCAAACAAAAAGATTGACAAAAAATTATCCCAATTCACCAAATCATCACAAACCCTTGCAATTTCAACACATAGAGAATTGTCACAAAAATTGCGGTTTCGCAAAAAAACATCAAGATACTTTTTTAACACGCAAAAGCTTGAAAATTCAAGGTATAGAACGCGGTCTAAACTTCATTTCGCATATAGCAATTGACACGCTTTGGTGATACAATAATTCGATATTATTGCGATAATTGCGGGATTAGGCTAGGACAGCAGCAAGGATGCTGTCCGTACCTAATCCCACCTGTCAAAACAAGCCCTCACGAAAAATGCAGAATGGCATTGACTGCATCAATGCCGCAGCATCGATCTACGGGCAGATCACAAATTGGATGGGAGGTAAATATTTAAAATGAAAGAAGATTTCAGACCTTATCTCGAAACGGTCGAATCGGTGTTCCTGAAGACCGTTTCTACGGAAAACGGCCTTACTGAAGCCGATGCTTCCGAGAGACTCGAAAAGAACGGGCCTAACAAGCTTATCGAGGCAAAAAAGAGAAGCGCGATCTTAAGGTTCTTCGACCAGATGAAGGATCCGATGATCATTATCCTGCTGGCAGCGGCTTTTCTGTCGCTGATCACGTCGCTCTACGAACACGAGAGCCCGGCGGATGTATTCATCATCCTGTTCGTTGTAGTCCTCAACTCCGTGCTCGGAGTAGTGCAGGAGAGCAAGGCCGAGGAGGCTATAGAAGCCCTCAAGCAGATGACCGCGGCCAAATCCAAGGTACTGCGTGACGGAGAGATCGTAACAGTCGAGAGCCACATGCTGGTCGAAGGCGATGTGGTCATACTCGAAGCCGGCGACAGCATTCCTGCGGACGGCAGACTGATAGAGGCAGCGTCTATGAAGGTAGAGGAGGCAGCCCTTACCGGAGAATCTGTCCCGGTCACCAAGCAGTCAGAGCCGATCGCTCTCGGCGATGCCAGGGACGTAGCTCTCGGAGACCGCAAGAATATGGTCTACATGGGCAGCACAGTCGTATACGGCAGAGGCAAGGCTGTAATCACCGGTACCGGAATGGATACAGAGATGGGCAAGATCGCCGATGCGCTCGCAGAGGCCGAGGACGAAATGACTCCGCTTCAGATCAAGCTTGCGCAGCTTTCACGCATACTCACCAAGCTGGTGCTCGGAATATGCGTATTCATATTCGCGCTCGGAGTGTTCAGAGCAGGACACCTCAGCATGGACGTCATGATAGACACGTTCATGCTCGCTATCTCGCTCGCTGTTGCCGCGATACCTGAAGGTCTTGTAGCCGTAGTTACGATAGTTCTTTCGATAGGCGTTACCAAGATGTCACACAGAAACGCTGTCATCAGACGCCTGACGGCAGTTGAGACGCTCGGCTGCGCGCAGATAATCTGCTCGGATAAGACAGGTACGCTGACACAGAACAAGATGACCGTTGTCGATTATTACGGCAGCGATCAGGACGTGCTGGCAGCGGGAATGGCGCTCTGCTCAGACGCGGAGCTCAAGGTCACGGAAAAGGGCGAAGAGGTAGTCGGTGAGCCTACGGAGGCCGCTCTCGTTGCATACGCATCCGTACAGAGCCTGCCGAAGCCGTCGCTTGTCAAGCTGTTCCCTCGTGTCGGAGAGGCTCCGTTCGATTCCGGACGTAAGATGATGTCGACCGTCCACAGGAACACGGAAATGGATTCGCCGGGCGAGATGGAGACAGAGCTTGACGCTCTCTTCTCCAAATCCGAATACATACAGTTCACCAAGGGTGCTCCGGACGTCGTCCTGAGACACTGCACATACATATTGACAGATCAGGGCATCATGCCTCTCGATGAGCAGCTTGCCGACAATATCAGAAAAGCTAACGCGAGGATGGCCGGCAAGGCGCTGAGAGTGCTTTCGCTCGCAGTCAGAGCGCATCACGCGAGACCGGATGATTTCTCACCTGAGGCACTTGAGCAGGATCTGATATTTGTCGGACTCACAGGCATGATCGATCCGATCAGACCTGAGGTCAAGGCAGCTGTCGCAGAGTGCCGTGAGGCAGGCATCAGACCTATCATGATCACAGGCGACCAGCTCGATACAGCCGTAGCCATAGGCAAGGATCTCGGGATCATAGAGAGCGCTGATGACGCGATACTCGGTGCGGCTCTTGACGATATGAGCGACGAGGAGCTGTTCAACAAGGTCAAGACATATTCCGTTTACGCCAGAGTACAGCCTGAGCACAAGGTCAGGATAGTCAAGGCGTGGAAATCTCACAGCATGGTAACAGCGATGACCGGCGACGGCGTTAACGACGCTCCTGCCATCAAGGCCGCGGACATCGGCGTAGGAATGGGCATCACCGGCACAGACGTAACCAAGAACGTAGCCGACATGATACTCGCCGATGATAATTTCGCGACGATCGTATCAGCGGTCGAGGAAGGACGCCGCATTTACGCTAACATCCGCAAAGCGATACAGTTCCTGCTGGCAACCAATGTCAGCGAGGTCATGTCCATACTGATCGCTACGATGCTGAGCTTCACCATCCTTAAGCCGGCTCACCTGCTGTGGATCAACCTGATCACAGACTCGCTCCCGGCACTCGCGCTCGGACTCGAGGACGCAGAGGGAAATTCGATGAAGCAAAAGCCGCGCAGTGCGCGTGAAGGCGTCTTTGCCGGCGGAATGGACAGAGATATCATTTATCAGGGAGCCATGACAACAGCACTGGTCCTGACTGCGTACTTTGTCGGTGAATATCTCGAGACAGGTCAGTGGCACATCGTCGCGAGCAACGACGGCATTACGATGGCCTTCCTCACCATGTCGATGTGCGAGATATTCCACTCGTTCAACATGAGATCGAGGAGACAGTCGATATTCACGCTCAGCACACAGAACAAATGGCTGTGGGGATCCGGAATACTGGCTCTGCTGCTCACAACAGCGGTAATCGAAATACCGGTACTCGCTAAGCTCTTCGAGTTTGTTCCTATCAGCTGGAAGGAATACGCTATCGCAATGGGCCTTGCCGTCCTGATAATACCAATCGTAGAAATAATAAAGGCGATACAGAGAGCCGTAGCCCGCAGCAAGGGCGAAGAGCTCCGCAGCTGATGAGTCATTGTGAGAGGAACATATTAAATTGTAAATAAAGACAGTTGAAAGTAATGAGAGTAAATAGTGAAATGGAAACGGAAAAGGAAATAAAGCGTGATTCTGACAGGATGGGAACAGAGCCTGTTCACGGTCTGCTGCTAAAAATGTCGGCGCCACTGATGCTGTCCATGTTCGTCATGGCCATGTATAACGTGGTCGACTCGATTTTTGTCGCGAGGTACAGCACCGATGCGCTTACCGCTGTTTCCTACTGCTTCCCTTTTCAGAACCTGAACGCCGCATTCGGTATAGGAACTGCCGTAGGTATGAGCGCGCTGCTCTCGAGATACCTCGGCGCCAAAGAATACGATAAGGCAGACAAAGTCGCGCACAACGGTTTCCTGCTGGTCATAGTCAATTATTCGATATTCTTTATAGTCGGATGTCTGGCGGGACCGATCATGCGCCTTATGGCCTCCGGCTCGACAAGCGCCGGGATCATCGCTGACGGAACGGCATATCTGAGAATAACCCAGTGGCTCTCGTTTGCGCCGATGACCCAATCGATGTTCGAGAGGCTGCTGCAGGGCACGGGCAAGACCAAGTACATTTTCTATATGCAGGTGGCGGGATCCGTATTCAATGTTATAATGGATCCGATACTGATATTCGGGCTGCTGGGATTCCCGAGCCTCGGCGTCAAAGGCGCTGCCATAGCGACGGTCTTCGGCCAGCTGCTCGGCTGCATGCTGGGATTCTGGTTCAACCGCAGATTCAATCAGGAGGTCGGCCTTTCACTCAGCAAGCTGAGACCGCATCTCCAGACCATGAAGGATATCTACCGCATCGGTATACCGGCGATAGTGCTGCAGTCTGTCGGCGCGCTGATGAATTTCAGCATAAATAAAATACTCGCGATGTTCTCAGACCTCGCGGTAGCGACATTTGGCGTGTATTTCAAGCTGCAGAGCTTCGTGTTCATGCCAATATTCGGCATGAACAACGGCTCTGTGCCTATCATCGCATACAACTACGGCGCGGACAGGCGTGACAGGCTCGAAAAAACGATGTCGCTGGGCGTCAGATACGGAGTTGCGGTCATGTCTGCCGGAACAGTGATTTTCTGGCTGTTTCCGGAGCAGCTCATGGCACTGTTCAGCGCACCGCCTGAAATGACAGCTATGGGCATTGTGGCAATGCACATACTCTCGCTGAATTTCCCGTTCGCGGGCTACGCGATCATGAGAGGCGCGGCGTTCCAGGCACTGGGCAAGAGCGTCTACAGCATGAACATCTCGCTGGTAAGGCAGCTGATCCTGATAATCCCGTGCGCGTATATCTTCGCGAAGATCGGCGGAGTAAACATGGTATGGTGGGCATTCCCGCTGGCAGAGGTAGCCGGAACGGGAATGTCGATCATGTACACAATGCGGATCAGGAAAAACATCCTATCTAAGATGACACCGCGCGACGCAGACGGCAACGCGCTTGCGGAATGAGTCAAGGGGACGGTTCCTTTTGGCTCATCCGGCAGGAATGATCCTGAGAAAAAAGCGAACTGCAGATGACAATAAAGAGCAGATGACAATAAAGATAAGAAAAGAAGAAATACCGGGAACGGTCATAGAGGCCAAGCGATGGTGGCGCAGAGAGATCCGAAGACAGATTAGAGAAACGTCTGAGGATTACCGCCGCGATGCCGCGCGCAGGATCACCGAGGCAGTCACCTCGATGGACGAATACAGGCAGGCGGAAACGATTTTTGCCTATTATTCGTACAGGCGTGAAGTGAACACGGCAGAGCTGATCGACAGGATGCTGGCTGACGGCAAGAGAGTCTGTCTGCCGCTCTGCACTGACCTCGGCGAGGACGGAAAACGTGTAACAGACGCTCCCGAAATGGAGGCGCGCGAGATTCAGGGCACCGCAGAACTGATACCCGGCGCCTACGGGATACCCGAGCCTGGCCCGGAAACAGCTGTCGTGAAGCCCGAAGAGGTGGACATGATCATACTGCCATGTGTGACCTGTGACAGGGAGTGCCGCAGACTCGGACAGGGCGGAGGATATTATGATAAATTCCTCGACTCAGTGAGAGCGGACTGCGCGAAGATAGCAGTCTGCTATGAGACAGCGCTTGCGGACAAGCTGCCGGTCGAGGAACACGATATGCCGGTCGACGCTGTGGTGACCGAGGAAAGAATCTATCGATGGCGTCCCGAATAGCTGCAGGTCAATAAGAGAATAAACCGTATCATTAATGAGTGAGTCAAAGGGGTAAAAAATGGCTAACAAAAAGAATAAGATTATGCTGACGGGTGACCGCCCGACCGGCAGACTCCATATAGGGCATTATGTAGGATCGCTGAGACAGAGACTCGAGCTGCAGAGCGATCCGAGCTACGACAAGATATTTGTCATGATCGCCGACGCTCAG
>JAFRGH010000081.1 GCA_017433945.1 Mogibacterium sp.
ATTGTATTATCAGATCTGTTCCTCTATTGCCGCGTCCTTTTCGAGTACCGCTTTGGCTTCGGCTGCCCTTCTTTCATCGAGCTCGGCAGCAAACTCATCGTCTCCCAGAGCGAGAATTTCCGCTGCGAGCAGCGCCGCGTTCTTCCCTCCGTCGATCGCCACTGTCGCAACCGGGATGCCGCTCGGCATCATCACTGTCGAAAGAAGCGCGTCCACGCCTTCAAGCACAGCGCTTTTGCAAGGCACTCCGATCACCGGCAGTGTTGTATTTGCCGCGATAGCCCCGGCAAGATGTGCTGCCATTCCTGCAAACGCGATTATTACTCCGAAGCCGTTCTCCTTTGCGGCCAGGCTCCAGTCCCTCGCCTCAGCAGGAGTCCTGTGTGCCGAATACACGTGTGCTTCATATGGGATACCCAGTTCAGTCAGTATTCCCGCGGCTTTTTTCACTACAGGCAGATCGCTGTCGCTTCCCATGATAAGTCCGACTTTTTTCATGACTCTCTTACTCTCCTTCTGTCAGTGTACTGATGTACAGTTTATGTTTTTTTGACGTACAAAAATACCTTGGTATTTTCTCACTTTGTCTACTTTGATTCAAACGAATTAACCGCTTTTCCCATTGTTTTTATATAAGTGCGGAAATTCGTTCGGGCTTATATCCGTCTATTTCGCCGTATATATATTGATTTGTTCGAATTTGTCATTTGCATCCATCACCCTCCTTTTTCTGATTTGTTCTTAAGTTTTTTCAAACAACGTCTTCCATACAAGTCCGGTATGTCGTTCCGTATGCTCGGAGCGGCCTGATTTGCTTTTCGAGCACACTTGGTATGAGAAAAGCGCGTCCGGCGATGCTATATGCAAAGCCCGAACGCGCTCTGATCTGTTTTGTATTCTCAGTGTCTGTAATAATAGTCATCATCGTATCCGGTTCCGCCGGACCTGCCCGATCTGCCGCCTTTGTTTTTATCTCCCCTGATCAGCTTGACTATAGCGTGGAAAATGCCCCGCACGATAGCAAAGCCGGCGAACATGAACAGGAATCCCATTATGCCGTAGGTGATGTCTGCAGCTTCAGGTCTGCCTGTCCCCGAATACCACTGGCCGATCTCGATAGCAAAGCAGATAACAAGTATCAGGGTGAACACATACAACCAGGCGATAACCATCGTATGCCCGCTGTTTGCAAGCAGCTTGAATATAGGATACACGACAAAAATCATGGCCAGACCGAGAGCTCCGATCACAAGAAAATGGAGCTGTTTGTCGGTAAAATAGTAACCGCCGTTATCGTTTATGCTGAGTATCTTCTGATGGACCTCAGCGACCCAGTAGATCATTCTGTATATCAAATCCCGCATTTATCTAATCGTCCCTTTCTTTCAGGATCAGCCGCGAACAGTACGCAGTTTTGACGCTTCGTGTGACAGTATATTATAACACTAATGTGACAGATTTATGGAAATACGTTTATTGTATTCATTTGCATAAATCATTGAAAGCGATGCCCCGCGGGTATATGATTATGCGCGGTTCTTTATGGGCGTAATGATTACAGCATAGAATCACAACCAGAGCTGCCGGCAGCCCGATAAACACGAAGGATAATATACAGTAAGGAAGTAAGTTAAAGTGAAAAAAGTAGTATTTCTCGTAAGCGCGACCGCTTTTCTCTTCGCGACGATGGAGGTGGCGCTCAAGCTCGCCGGAAACAGCCTCGACCCGCTGCAGATGACATTTCTCAGATTTCTCATAGGCGGACTCATGCTGCTGCCGCTCGCTGTCGATGAGTCACGCAAAAGCGGATACAGACTAAGCAGAAAGGATTTCGGATGGCTGACATTGGTCGGCATCGTCGGCATACCTGTAAGCATGCTCTGCTTCCAGCTTGCGGTCCAGAGATGCAACGCCGCGACCGCAGCCGCACTGTTCTGCCTCAATCCTCTTTTCACGATGGTCATCGCGCATATATTCACCAGCGAAAAAATGGACAGGCTCAAGGCTGCCGCATTCTGTATAGGTCTCATCGCCGCATTTTTCATGATCCGCATCTGGGATATGCAGGAGGGAAACACAACGGCAGGAATCATCCTGATACTGACTGCAGCGATCACCTTCTCTGCGTACAGCGTCATGGGCAAGCAGTCTATCGCGCGCATCGGTACATTCACCCAGACGAGCGTCAGCTTTATTATCGGCTCGCTCGTGCTGCTGCTCATTATGATCCCGACAGGGCATCCCGCGCTTGAAGGCGTTATCGCCAACTGGAAGGCGGTCGCGTACTGCGGCATCGTCGTGACCGGACTCGGCTACATGTTTTATTTCCTCGCGATCCGCTATTCGGACGCTACGACCGGCGGCGTCGCGTTCTTCATAAAGCCTGCCATCGCGCCGTTCCTCGCAGTGCTCGTACTGCACGAGGAAATATACTGGAATACCATAGTAGGCATCGTGCTGCTGCTCACGGCTTCGGCAATCACACTGCGCGACTCGCTAATAAAGAAGAAACTATCCGCTTCTGACAGATCAGCAGAGGTCGACTAAGCCGGAAAAAACACAGCGGCGGCAGATTCGGCATCATCCCATTCAAACTAAGACAAAACAGTACAGCAATCATGCTGATTGACGGCAAAACCGTCACACCACCAAAAAACCGGCTCCATTCGAAACCGGTTTTTGTGTGCATATCGTTGCATATTTTTGCCGCGATGCTTCGCGATCCTTTATTGATCTGCGTCGAACGGCAGTATAGCGACTACTCTTGCTCTCTTGATTGCCTTTGCAACAGCTCTCTGGTGCATAGCGCAAGTACCTGTCACTCTTCTTGGGAGGATCTTGCCTCTCTCTGTGATGTACTTTTTCAGAGTCTCAGCATCCTTATAGTCGATCTTCTTGTCCTTGTCAGTGCAGAACTGGCATACTTTACGTCTTCTCATGCCTGTGTTCGCACGCTTAGGTCTGTTGTTCATCATAATTCGTGCCTTCCCCTTTCTTTAGAATGGAATATCATCTTCGGCTGCCTGGAATGTATCCTGAAGGTCATCGAATCCTCCGAAGACTCCCTGGTCCTGCTGTGATCCGTTGTTCCCGCCGAAACTATCCTGTCCGCCGATCCCGGTGTCCTGTCCGCCGAAGCCGCCGGCATTCTGATTGCCGTAGCTCTGTCCGCCGAAATTGTCTCTCGCTGCGTTGCCGCCGTTGTTGTAGCCGCCCTGGTTCTGGTAGCCGCCGCTGTAACCGCCACCCTGATTCTGGTAGCCGCCCTGGCCATTTCCCTGACCGTTTCCGCTGCCGAGGAATTCTACCCTGTCCGCAACTACATCGGTTGTGTAGACTGTGACACCTTCTCTGTTTTTGTAGCTTCCGGTCTGTATTCTTCCCTGTACAGCTACCTGTCTGCCTTTGCTCAGATATCTGTCACAGGTCTCAGCCTGTCTGCCCCATACTGTGATGCGGATAAAATCCGCGCCCTGATCTTCACCCTGTCTTCTCGGTCTGTCTACTGCGATGGTAAATCTGCACATAGCATTCTGAGTGTTAGGTGTGTAGCTCAGTTCCGGGTCTCTCGCAAGCCTTCCGATCAAAATCACTTGATTCATAATCAGACCTTACCTTTCTGCTACTCTTCGTCCTGACATACGATGATATGTCTCATTACGTTCTCATTGATCCTGAGTCTTCTGTCGAGTTCCTTTGGCAGATCAGCCTCAGCCTTGAACGGCATTACGACATAGTAACCGGTGTTCTTCTTGTTGATGCTGTAAGCGAGTCTTCTGTCGCCCCATACATCAGCTTCACCAGCCTCGCCGCCGTTGTTGATGACAGACTTAACTGTCTCAACGAGCGCTGCTTTCTGTTCCTCGCCCAGGTCCGGATCAAGCACGAATAGAAGTTCATAATCTCTCATGTTGACACCTCCTGTGGTCTTGATTGGCGCCGAATCACACGGCGCAGTGGTTATACTTTATTCACGCCTTCAAATCGGGCGCGCCCTATAATTATACTTATCGCAAAACTATTTGCAAGCACTTTTTGACTTCTGGTCACGGTTCAACCGCGTTTTTCACCTGTCAACCGTGACCGGATGCTCTTAGCTGAGTCTTCAAACTGCCATTTGGTCACGGTTCAACTGCGGTTTTCACCTGTCAACCGTGACCGGATACTCTGAACTGAGTCTTCAAACTGCCATTTGGTCACGGTTCAACTGCGGTTTTCACCTGTCAACCGTGACCGAATACTCTGAACTGAGTCTTCAAATTGCCATTTGGTCACGGTTCAACTGCGGTTTTTACCTATCAACCGTGACCGGATGCTCTCCGCCGGGCATTTTGACTCTCGTTTTCCCAAATCTATTGCTTAGCCGAACCGAAATACCCGGAGACTCTCTCGTCGGCAGGGGACTCAATAAGCTCCTCGGGAGTGCCGGTCTGCGCTATTCTGCCGTCAAACATTATCGCGACCCGGTCCGCCATGGACAGGGCCTCCTGCCTGTCGTGGGTGACCATTATCGTCGTCATTCCGAATTCACGATGCAGGTCTTTGACAAGCTGCCTCATATCTTCGCGCAGATTTTCATCCAGTGAGGAAAAAGGTTCATCCAGCAGGAGCAGCTTCGGCTCAGCTGCCAGCGCTCTCGCAAGCGCCACCCGCTGCTGCTGGCCTCCCGACAGCTGCGATATGCGGCGCGCTCCCAGACCGCCGAGCTTAACATGCTCAAGATATTTCTCCGCTCTCACAAGCCGATCTGCCTTTTTTACGCCCTGCACCCGCAGAGGGTATGCCACGTTCTCGGCTACGTTCATATTCGGGAACAGTCTCATATCCTGGAACACTATAACGGCTCCTCTCCTGTAGGCAGGCTTGCTGTTTATGAGTTCACCATCGAGCCTGATCTCTCCGCTGCTGACCGGGAGAATCCCTCCTATAGTTTTGAGCAGAGTCGATTTGCCGCAGCCGCTCGGACCGAGCAGACTCAAAAATTCATATTCGTGCAGCTGCAGTGACAGCTCGTCGAGTATGACCGTTCCGTTCAATTCAACGCTCAGGCCGTTGATCTGCAGCTTTATATCCCCTTTTTTCACATTTTCAGTATGTGCTTTCATATGTCTTTTTTCCGTAATTTCGCTTTTTCCACATACTCAGTATGTGCTTCCGTATGTATTTTCGCCGTAATTTCGCTTTTTCCACATACCGGAGTCAGCTTTCTGTACGCATTATCCTGTGTATCAGCGCCTCAAATATGAAGAATACCAGCAGCGCCGAGCCTACAAAGGTCACTGCATATACTGACGACAGCGCCCGGTCTCCGCTCTGTATATACGGGACCATCACCAGCGCCAGCGTCTTTACCTTGCCTCCTCCGGCAAGCAGCGTCGTGAAATACTGGCTGTACGATATTATATATGCCATGCTTGCCGATGACAGTATTCCCGGCATGAGCTGCGGCACACTCACATCAAAGAACGCCCTGCCCGGACCGGCGCCGAGCAGCTGAGCCTGCTCCTCAAGACTGTTCCCCACCGCCGCTGTTATATCAGTCATTATAAACACGCAGTACGGCAAGGCGGCTACCAGATGTACCAGTATGACGCCGGTCACCGTATCTCCAAGTCCCATCCTGATAAGTATGACCTGTATACCCATAGCAAATACGGTTCCCGGGACTATCAAGGGCAGCATCGCCGCCCAGCTGACCAGCCTCCTGCCCCTGATACGGTAGATCTCGGTCGCTCTCGCAGTCATCAGCGCTATCAGCGTTCCCAGTATCGCCACAACAGTCGCAATGATCACACTTCCCCACAGTATCTCGTAAAGCGGCGACGAACCGCTGAACAGTTCCTGCAAAGTCCTCATCGTATAGCTCTGAGGCAGCATTGACGGCCACGGCCAGCGGCCGGTCACGGTCCATATCATCGTAACGATCACCGGCAGTAAGATCACGAATACCGTCAGAGCGAGCACGATCCGCATCGTCCGGCTTCCAGCCCGATTACCGGCTCGTCTTTTCATCTGATACGCCGATAGCCTATCCCTCATAAGCGCCTCCAATCCTCTTCATCAGCCTGTTCATCAGGACAGCATACAGCAGCGCCATGAGCAGAGACAGTATCAGCGTGATCCCGTTCATCGCCATAGCGTACGGTCTCAGCTTAAAATCCGGCTTGATGAACTCGATGTAGGTATAAACAGGAAAAGCCTTCGGCATGGTCGCTCCGAGCAGCATCGGCAGTTCGTATCCGCCGAACGCAAAAATAAATACGATTATGAATCCGCGCGCTATTGCGGGCAGGCTCAGCGGCAGAGTTATATGAAAGAAGCTTTTGAGCGGTGATGCCCCGAGATTTTCCGCAGCCTCACCGAGGGTCTCACTCACATTTGCCATAAGCGCCAGCGAAAAATACGCGATGAACGGAGCTTCTTTCCACAGATACGCGAGTATCACGCCCCAGTAGCCCTTGCCGTAAAGCAGCATGGGAAATTCAGTGTAGTCGCCTGCGAGTCCGAGCGCGAATGCAAGCCTCGCAAGCAATCCGGTTTGTGCCAGCAGGGCAACAGTAAATACCGCGACCACGGTATGCGGCACAAGTATAGGCAGCCGCACCGCATAGAGCATCGCGCCGCGTGTCCTGCCCGTCCTGACCAGAGCGGCACAGATCAGAGTACCAAGGATCGCCGCAAGCACGCTCGAAAACAGCGCCACGTGAAGAGACACGCCGAGAGACTGCAGGACCTCAGGCCGGCTGAGCTCCTCAATATAGTATTTCAGCGTAAAGTCATAGAGTCCGAACACCGGCATATAGCCGAGACTCTGTACTATTATATTGATTATTGCCGCAAGCACCAGCGCCGTTATTAGAGCAAACGGCGTGATCAGCAGAAGCGGAACTATACGGTTTCTTTTCATTACAATTTGCCTTCTTAGTCAAGCGGAGGGCGGTTCGTGAGTCCCGTCCCATCGACTCGCGTCACGTCCCCATTGACTCGCGAACCGCTGCCATTGACTCATAGCAGTTCCCGGTTGATTCCTGCAGATACGGAAACAGCGCAGCACGGGGCTGCGCGTTTCCAAAAATGGTAGTTATTGGATTATATACCAGGCTGCCTCCGAATGCTACACTCGAGACTGCTGCCGGGCATTATCTGTCTGCATTCTCATGCGCTATTTGCCAACGACCTCTTCTTCCCATATCTCCTCGATCACAGGTACGAGATCAGCAGGCATTTCAGGCAGTCTGTGCTCGAGCAGCTCGGCCTGGGTCAGTACGCCCTTGCCGAGGTCGACCTTGTCAAACGCGGCTTTTTCCTCGTCAGAGAGCTTAGCCTGATCGACTACAGGCAGGTCTCTCAGCTCGGAATACTGTGTCAGCTGCAGATCTGCGGAAATGATAGCGTTGATCGCAACCATCGCTCCGGCCTTGTTCGGCGCGTCGAAAGCGATAGCCATGTAGTTGGTGTTCCCTATTGTTCCCTTGTCAAATACGAAGGTCTGACATGTTTCCGGGAGTGTTCCGTCAGCTATTCCCGAAGCCACCGTGAACGGGCCGTAGCTCATATTCATAACGACCTCTCCGTCCTGGAACATCTTGTCGAGAGCTGTCGAGTCAGCCGGGAAGGTCTTGCCCTCATTCCAGAGGTAAGGATTGAGCTCCCTCAGATACTCGAGCGCAGGCTCGATCGCCTTTTTGACGGTCTCCTTGTCAGCCTCCATATCCTGGAACTGCTCCCATCCGCATTTCTCATAAATGATATTGCGGACGAAGGCGCTGCCGGTAAAATCAGGGAGTGCAGGATATGTTACCTTGCCCTTGTTTGCCTTTGCATATTCCATCAGCTCATCAGCGCTCTTCGGAGTCTCAGGCGTAACAGCGCTGTCGTTGTACATAACCATCTGAGCCTTTGCGTATGGCGCCTCAAATCCCTCGATAGGCTTGCAAAAATCGTTCAGCGTCTCAGGATCCTCTGTATCGATGTATTTTTCGGTATTAGGCAGCTGATCCGTGAAAGAACCGTACAGCAGTCCGTTTTCCTTAGCCGTGTAAAAATTCTCGCCGTTGATCCAGATCATATCGATGGATCCGCTTTCCTCACCGGCTTCCTTTTCGCTTGTCAGCTTTGAGAGGATGTCGTTGATATCCATTCCCACATACTCGAAATCGATATCATAGTTTTCCTTCATATAATCGGCGACCGTGCCGTTGAGCCAGTTGTTGCGGTTCTCGTCTCCGCCCCAGCCGTAAAATGAAACCTTGGTCCCCTTGGCCTGCTCGACGATCTCATCCCAGCTCATTTCCGATAGGCTCGCGGCCTCAGTGTTCTCCTCCGCGTCCTTTTGTCCGCCGCCGCAAGCTGCCAGCGCAAACACCATCAGCACGGCCATCAGAAGCGCGATAAATTTCTTCTTCATCATAATACTGTTTTTTCCTCCGATCGCATTGAAGGCTCAGATTTTGAGCTCCTTCATCAATATACTTTTCGCTATTAGACTAAGTCAAATAGCAGGCCAAGTCCAAATGAGTAAAACTATAATCCAAGCTGCTCTGATTAATTAAATCTATAGCTGCATACGGATGCATGCGTAAGGTTTGACCCGTATGCTCTTCCTTGGGTAAAATAAGCTTGTTTTTCAAGCAATTCAGTTTAGCTAAAAAAGGATCAGTATTATGAAAAAGATAAAACACGTTATTTGCGACTGTGACAACACTGCCAATTTTCCGGGACGTCCGATGGACGACGCCCTCGCCATACTATATCTGCTTGGAAGCACCGAGGACATAGATCTGCTCGGCATAAGCTGCAACTACGGGAACGGCACTTCGGCTGAATCTTATGAAAGCAATACGGCTATGCTCACAGAAACAGGCTACGAGCACATCCCTGTTCTTCGCGGGTTTGAGCAGGGCGAGGATAGCTGCTGTGAGAGTTCCCGTTTCATAGCCGAAATGGCCGACAAATACAGAGGAGAGCTTGTTTATCTCGGCATCGGATCTCTCGGTAATCTGTACGGCGCGTACCTGATAGACAACGATATTTTTGAAAAAATAGGACAAATCGTACTGATGGGCGGCATCACAGAGCCTCTGCTTATCCATGACGGACAGCCGCTCGATGAACTCAATTTTTCGGTAAACGCGAAAGCATCGGCGACCGTTCTCAGCAAGGGCCGCAACATCAGCATAATCACAGGCAACAACTGTCTGCCTATCTCGGCGCTGCCAAAGGATGAGTTCCTGGACAAGCTTTGCTCTTCGGAGAACCCTGCCGGCATGTATATAGCGCAGAAATGCGGTTATCGCTTCAAGACCAAGGAGGTCGTGTACGGCGCGGACAGCTCGTACTGCTGGGACGCGGTCGCGGCAGCGTATATCAATCACCCGGAAAAATTCACCGATCATCCTACTCCCTGCTATATCAATGAAAAAGAGATCAGCGAAAGCGGCTTCCTCCATCCTTGCCCTGCAGATGGAGCTCCGGACAGAGTCGAGCCGAACAGCATGATCAATATTCCGACTGCCAGGAGCCGCATCGAAATACAGGAGCTGTTCTATTCAAGCTGGCTCTCACTCGATATGAACACGAGCGACGCTAATTTTTCATGCAGGGGGCTCTACCTGGATAAGCTGATACAGCCCTGCATACTGATAGAGCTTTCAAAAGAGCCATGCCACGGTTTCCTGCTGCTGCAGAGACTCAAGGAGGATGGATATATCGAGGACAATCTCGACCCGGCAGGCTTCTACCGCAACCTGCGAAAGATGGAAAAAGAAGGATATCTGACATCTGAATCAGAAGGGCACGGACCGAAAGCGCGCAAGACATTCACGATAAGCGATTTTGGCAGACGAGCTCTGTTCAACTGGGAGGAATCCCTGCGAAGATATGAAAAACATATAAACCGCATCGTAAACGGTATACGGACAGCAAGATAGTAACTCAAACTTCCCACACCTTCAGCGCGGTGTTGAAGCGCTGCGAACCTTGAAATTTCAGTAAATTATTACTTGACTTGCAAATACGGGCAAGGGTGACACGGGGATGGTTCTCCTGTCACCTTTTGTGCGAAAACGCGACAGGAGAACCATCCCCATGTCACCGTAAAGGTGCAGTTTACGTTGATTATTATTTGCCTGCTTAATATAATAACGGTGTAGATCAA
>JAFRGH010000082.1 GCA_017433945.1 Mogibacterium sp.
GATCGCAATGGCATACGGCTATGTATACGTAGCTCAGGTAGCTAAGGGTGCTGACCCTGCACAGACTCTGAAGGCAATGAACGAGGCTATCGCATACAACGGACCATCCCTGATCATCGGATACTCCCCATGCGCGATGCACTCCATCAAGGGCGGCATGATGACCTGCCAGATGGAAGTGAAGAAGGCCGTAGAGTGCGGATACTGGACCCTCTTCAGATTCAACCCTGCACTCAAGGCAGAGGGCAAGAATCCGTTCACACTGGACAGCAAGGTACCGGCAGGCGGATATCAGGAGTTCCTGATGAACGAAGCACGTTACAACAGACTGACCAGAGAGAATCCGGAAAGAGCAGAAAAACTCTTCGCAGAGAACGAAGCTGCTGCTATGGCACGTTACGACAAGCTCGTCAGATTCGTGGATTTCTACGCTCCTGAGGCTAAATAGCAGACGCCAGAAGATCACGTACTGATCGAAGGTCTGTACGGATACGGAAACTGCTAATGCAATAATCACATGACAAAGGCGGTCGCTCAGGCGGCCGCCTTTTCGGTTAGTCAATTGGGCCGATCCTTTTGACTCGTTCGCGAATGAGTCAAAAAGAACCGTCCTCATTGACTCGCTTATGTTATACTGTACTCATAGTTAGAAGCTGTTGACCGGGAAAGGAGCCGATCATGAAGCGGCTGAGTCTCAGAAAACGCATCATCATTATTGGTGTGCTGTTTATTATCCTGTCTAATCTGATTTTCAGTACGGTTCTGCTCAATCAGTCGCGTAAGACGATGAAATCGCAGATAGATATTATGATGCTGGATATAGTCAATACGGCGTCTGATCTGCTCGAAAGCAGTGATCTTGATACCATCAAGGGCGAGGATGAGCGAAGTCCCGAGTACACACGCATCCTGCACACTCTCTCGGTATTTAAAACAAATATAAGCCTTGAAAACATATATGTTGTCAGACAGACGGATAACAGCGAGTTTATCATGGTGCTGGATCCGGCGACATATAATCATTCGGATTACGGCGAGGTGATATATAAGACCGAGGCCCTGCAAAATGCCAACAGAGGCGTTCCGTCTGTTGACAAAGAGCCTTATCAGGACAGCTATGGCCGTTTTTACAGCGCGTACAGCCCTGTTTTCAGCTCGGGCGGCAGAGTAGCGGGAATAGTTGCGGCTGATTTTGACGCTGACTGGTATGAGGCCCAGATCAACAGGAACCGGGCTGCGATCCTTATGATATCACTGCTTATCACGATCATAGGCATGGCTGTCGTTTTTTTCATGACAAGAAACTATGACAGGCAGATCAGGACGATAAAGAACAGCCTGCGCGAGCTCGAGACTGATCTGAGCGTTGTTACGGGCACAGACGGAGAAGAGTCGTCTGACAGACCGGAAAACAGCATGTCGGATGAGGGTATAGACGACATGGATGAATTTATCTCATCCATGCAGGTCAATCTGCGTGAGCATATAAACAACGCCACAACTCAGGCAAACAGCATGATCACGGCGATGGCGTCCGACTACCGATGCGTGTATTTCGTCAATCTCGATCTGGATGACGGCGTCTGCTACCGCGGGGATCCGAATGACAAGGAGCATACACCTCAGGGCGTACATTTCCCTTATCTGGAAAGATTCACCTGGTATGCCGAGAACAGGGTCGATGAAAAGTACAGAGAGGGATTTATACGCTTTATCGAGCCTGACAATGTGAGAGCGAGCCTGGCTACACAGCCGATAATCGCATACAGATATCTGGTAAGGCGTGATGAAAGAGAATACTATGAAATGATCAGAATGGCCGGCGTGCGCCGCGCCGAGGACAGAGACGACCACATCGTACACTCTGTAGGGCTCGGATTCACAGAGATCGATGAGGAAATGCGTGAATCCATGGCGAGAAACGAGGCCCTTGTTGAAGCGCTTGCGATGGCCGAAGAGGCGAACAGAGCAAAGACGGCGTTCCTGTCCAATATGAGCCATGAGATCCGTACCCCTATGAATGCCATAATAGGACTGGACAATCTCGCGCTGCATGATGAGACTATGTCTGAGCAGACAAAGGATTATCTCGTAAAAATCAGCGGCAGCGCTCAGCATCTGCTCGGACTGATCAACGATATACTTGACATGAGCCGAATAGAATCAGGCCGCATAGTGCTTAATAAGGAAGAATTCGCGTTCCATGAAATGCTCGAACAGATCAACACCATGGTCATTTCCCAGTGCGAGGACAAGGGACTTAAGTATACAAGCAGCATACGCGGCAAGGTAGATAACTACTATATAGGCGACGCGACCAGGATCAAGGAAATACTGATAAACATACTCAGCAACGCTGTCAAGTTTACTGAAGCTCCGGGCACGGTCTCTCTGAGCGTGGAGAGGATCGCGTCCTTTGAAAACCAGTCCACTCTTCAGTTCCGCATAAAGGATTCGGGCATAGGTATGGATCCTGAATACATACCCAGGATATTCGATCCTTTCTCGCAGGAGGACAGCAGCCGCAAGAATAAATACGGCAGCACGGGCCTCGGCATGGCTATCACCAAGAACCTTGTCGACCTGATGAACGGCACTATAAGAGTAAAATCCGAAAAAGGAGCAGGAACCGAGTTTATTGTCATGATAACGCTCAAAAACAGCGACAGACGTGTGGCGGAGGACGATGAAGCTGCGGGAGCAGCTGCTGATGCCTCGGGTGACGCGGATACAGCTGATATTGCCGGGAAAACAGTCCTTCTTGCAGAGGATATAGACATAAACGCCGAGATAATGATTGATATACTGGATCTGGAGGACGTTGAAGCAGACCACGCGAAAAACGGCAGGGTAGCGCTTGAAAAATTCAGCGGCAATCCTCCGGGCACCTATTCGGCGATACTGATGGATATACGCATGCCTGAGATGGACGGCCTCGAGGCTGCGGAAGCAATCCGCTCGCTTGACAGGCCGGATGCGAAAACCATCCCTATCATCGCGCTGACCGCAAACGCATTTGACGAGGATGTCAAGCGCTCGCTCCAGGCCGGGATGAACGCACACCTCAGCAAGCCGGTAGAGCCTGATGAACTCTACAAAACACTCGGCGAGCTCATACGTGAATACGAAAAAGCACAGTGAGCCAATGGGAACGGTTCTTTTTGACTCATGGACAAGCCGCCGTCGGACAAGCCGACGGCTATCAATGTGATTCTTATTGATATTTGTCTCCGCATTGATATAAAATAGGGCTTGGACAAAAAGAGAGAATGATGGAGACTGACTATACTATGAATACAGACGATAAAAAGCAGGCTGCATTCGGCAGTGAATATACAATAATCACAAATAAGGATTATGATGAACAGCATCCGCTGGATCTCGAATCAAACTTTGAAGAACTGACAAACTATCTTCCTTCGGAATTCAGTTTCAGCAACAAATCAGCTGCGTCAGCAGATAATCATGCAGGTGGCGCGGCCGCAGATGACAGCGGCAAAAAGACTGACGGCTCTGAGGATGAGAAAAAGATCATGGATGCCCTCTATAACGAATACATAGCGATGCACAGCGGTGAGATAGGCTTCCTCGATTCGGACGACCTGTTCCCGAGATCATATCACTGGAGACTTGATGACAGATACGCTCCGGAAAAAAAGGAAATACTGCAGGAAGCGATCAAGTTTCACAAAAAAATAGAAGAGACTCAGGCATACCAGGACTACGCTGAAAAGAAAAAGCGCAGCAAGAGGATAGATCTGTCCTGGGATGACTGACCCCCGGCTTGATGAATTGCCGCGACACAGTCATGCAGCATTCTTGCACATAAAAATATTCTTGACTATCACAGTGCGCTATGAGATATTCTTACTGGTCATAAAGGGAGTAGCTCACGCAGCATGATGAGTTATTTGCATGAATAAAGCATCGGGTGTCGTGACATATTTCGTCAGTACGGACATTGGGCCCGGAATATGTTGAAAGCAGCGAGACTTTTACCGCATTTATTTCGGTGGGAGTCTCTTTTTTTAAGCATATATTAAAGGAAGTTTAATCAGTAGGTATAGGGACGGAAAGGGTCTTTTGCAGAGGTAAAAACATATGGAAGCAAGTAATATTATTTCTCTGTTCGGCGGCGTCGCGATGTTTCTGTTCGGAATGTCGGTCATGGGCGATTCACTCAAGAAAGTAGCCGGCAGCAAAATGGAGATGATACTGTATAAGCTGGCCGGAAACCCTGCCAAGGGTATCGTGCTCGGCACAGTTGTAACTGCGGTTATACAGTCATCATCCGCAACATCCGTAATGGTTGTCGGCTTCGTAAACTCCGGCATGATGAAGGTCCGGCATGCCATAGGCATAGTGCTCGGAGCCATACTTGGAACCAGCATAACCGGCTGGATACTCTGTCTTAACAGCCTTGGCGGATCAGCCGCAGGGATGGCATCTCTGTTCAGCACGGAGATACTGACAGGTGTAGTAGCTCTGATAGGCATAGGCCTCTGGATGTTTGCAAAAAAAGCATCCAGCAAAAATATCGGCGGTATAATGCTGGGCTTTGCTGTACTGATGTACGGCATGAGCATGATGTCAGGCGCTATCGCTCCGCTGAGAGAGGAGCCGAGATTTATCGACCTCCTCACAAGCTTTAAAAATCCTATAGTCGGTGTTCTTGCGGGTCTCCTGATAACAGCCGTAATACAGAGCGCGAGCGCAGCTGTCGGTATCCTGCAGGCGCTGGCGATGACAGGCGCGATCCAGTTCGATATGGCGTTCCCTATACTCATGGGTATAGGCATAGGCGCTTCGGTGCCTGTAATGCTGAGCGCTCTCGGCGCCAGCACGAACGGCAAGAGAACAGCGTTCGTATATCTCATCATAGATGTGCTCGGAGCCATAATAGTCGGATCGCTGTTCTATATACTGAATGCGTTCATAGGCTTCAGCTTCATGAATATGACGATGAACATGGTCCTGGTCGCGCTTACCAACACGCTGTACAGACTGGCTGTTGTGGTGATCCTGTCGCCGGCGATCGGACTGCTTGAAAGGATAGTGGTCATGATGTTCCCTGAGAGCGAGGAGGCTGCTGCAGAGCAGGCGGATATGGATAGGCTCGAGTCGAGATTCCTCGAGCACCCGGCTCTTGCCATCGCTCAGAGCAAAACAGTTATCGATTCAATGGCGCAAAAATCGCTTGAAAGCGTCAGGTCGGCAGTTTTTGCGAGGCAGAATAACAATAAGGCAGAGGTAAAGAAGGTGTTCGAGCTTGAAGGGGTCATAGACCGCTATGAAGATAAGCTCGGTACTTACCTTTTCAAGATAACTCAGAACCATCCTGACCCATTTCAGGCAAATGAGGTGAACAAATATCTGAGAGTGCTGTCGGATTTTGAGAGAATATCCGATCACGCGAGAAACATAGGCGAAGCCGTCGAAGAGATCACAGACAAAAAAATAGATTTTTCACCTGCTGCGGACAGCGGTCTGCGCGTACTCGAAAATGCGGTCAGGGATATAACTCAGCTGACTATTGACGCGTTCATGAACGATGACGCGGATATGGCTCTCAGGATAGATCCGCTCGAGGAAGTAATAGACGATCTCTGTGATGCTCTCAAGGCCGGTCATATCGAGAGAGTCGCAAAACAGGAATGCACGCTCGAGAACGGCTTCGTGTTCAACGACCTGCTGACTGATTACGAGAGGATATCCGATCACTGCAGCAACGTGGCGGTCGATCTCCTCGAATCCGAAAAAGACGAATTCAGAACCCACGAGTATCACAAGAGTCTCGAGTACAGACAGACGACTACATTCACAAGCTATTTCAACGAATACAAGGACAGATACGCAATCTGATGAGTAAAACTGAATTGATTATGGAGGATTTTTGAAATGAAAAAAGATCTCGGAGTACAGGCGACTGTTTTTCCTATGCCGGTCCTGATGGTGGCAGCTTATGACGAGAATGACAAAGTCAATGTGATGAACGTTGCATGGGGCCAGATTTGTGCGGCGGACAGGATATACCTCGCAATAGGCAAGGGCAAAAAAACTCTGTCGAATATTCAGAAGACCGGAGCGTTCACCGTGGCGTTCGCGGACAGAGCCCATATGGAGGAAGCGGATTTCTTCGGCGTCGCATCAGGAAACAAGATCGACGACAAGTTTGAGAGGACAGGCTTCACTGCAGTAATGAGCGACAAGGTCCATGCTCCTGTTATCGAGGAATTCCCGCTTACGATGGAATGTGAATTCCTCGAGGAGGTCGATACAGAGTACATCCACGGTGTCGTAGGACGCATCGTAAATGTCAAGGCTGAAGAATCCGTACTGGATGAAGAGGGCAAGGTCGATGTGACTAAGCTGCACGCTCTGATGTTCGATCAGTACAGACACGGCTATTATGAGGTCGGAGAACACGCCGGCCAGGCCTGGAACGCAGGCATGGGACTGATGGATAAATAAAAAGCTCATAAAAGATAGACAGACAAAGGAATGAGCCGCCGGGAACGATGCCCGATGGCTCATTTTTTGTGTGTGCGCTGATTGAGTATGAGCTGTCTTAAAAAATTGATGATTATCAGTACAATGAAGAGTATGCCGATATATCCCTGGGCAGGATAGAGGAACTCGACGAGCTTCTTGAAACCGGTGAGCCCGAGCGCAAACCCCAGGACTGCGCCGGCGATTATTATGTATTTTTTATATCTATCATTTTTAAGCTTTGTGCTGAAGCCGTAGTACGTGCTGGCGCCTGTCGAATACACGGCGCCGTACAGCACGACGGCATATATCATATTGAGTACCGGGGATATCCTGCCCGAAAAGCCCAGCATAGGCAGGTCGAGCGATGCGGAAAACGCCATATCGCTGAGCAGGGCTCTCAGCAGAAATATTGTCAGCAGCCCGAGACAGAGTGTTCCGGCTGCGGCGCCGAGGTAGGCGTTTTTGCTGTCTTTGGCGTTGATTGCGGAATTCCCGGCCATGGTAGTCATGCCGAGCGAGTTGTATGCCATAAATACAATTGCGGAAATGATCCAGTTAGGCGACATTCGTCCCGGCTTGTATCCGCTGACAGCGCCGCTCTGCCCGAAATCCGATATAACAGTAAGGGCAATAGTGATGATTCCTATAACAAAGAGCACAGGCACCATGAGCCTGAATATCTTCGATACTCTTTCAAAATCTCCAAGTACAGTAAAGATACACAGTAGAGCGATGACTGCTCCGCCGACGACCTTGCTTATCCCGAACTGCTGATTCAATAGCGAGCCTCCCGCGGCCGTCATCGCGATTATCATGGAATAGTAAATGACAGCCAGCGTCCAGCCGATGATGCTCTCGATGACAGGATCATCGAAGGGATATATCAGCTTGCCGAGATCAGCGCTTCCCTTGCTCCTGGCTATATATGTCAGCATACAGGCCAGCAGAATAAAGCATATGGTGGAAGCGAAAGCTCCGTAATATCCTTTGCTCCCGAATACTCCGAAAAACTGCCAGCACTCGCGGCCGGACGCGAATCCGGCGCCCATAATGACCCCGATATACAGTGATGTGATTTCTATCCAGCTAAGCCTTTTCAATCAGCCAGTCCTCCTTGTTCAGTCGGATGAGTCAAAAAGAACCGTCCCCATTGACTCATTGTTTTGACAGCATTCTTACGGCCTCACGGGCTGCTGCTGCGGCGTCGGGCGTGTATGCGTCGGCCCCGACCTGCGTACAGAATTCGTGGCTGACAGGCGCGCCGCCTATCAGTATCCTGAATCTGTCGCGAACACCTTTGCTGACGGCGATATCGACTACATCCCTGATACCGTACATGCAGGTGGTGAGCAGGGTAGAGCATGCTATGATGTCGCAGTCCTCTCTGATAGCCGCATCCACGAATTCCTCAGGACTCACGTCGCAGCCGAGATCAACGACCTCAAGTCCGCTTCCCTCCATCATAATTTTGACGAGATTCTTGCCTATATCGTGCAGGTCGCCCTTGATCGTGCCGAGGACCACCTTGCCTGTGACGGAAGCTGCAGCACCGCTGCTGTCCGAAGAGAGCATCGGCTTCAGAAATTCGGTCGCGGACGACATGCATTTTGCCGCGCGAAGCATCTCCGGAACAAAGACTTCGCCTTTTGAAAAATCCTCGCCCAGCTCGTTCATGCCCCGAACGAGACCGTCAGTCAGAATGGCCTGAGCGTCCAGCCCGCCTGCTATGGCTGCACGGACTGCCTCAAGCGTTCCGTTTACAGAGCCGTCCTGCAGCTCCTCCGATACGGCGTCGAGCAGAGCATCGCTCTGAGATTTCTGCAAAGCAGAGGAACGCCCGTCCTCTCCGGATGTTTCCGCTTTATAATTAAAGTCAGCTGATGCTGTGCCCGGGCTTTTTTCTATAGCATCAGAGCATGCCCCGGCGCCGACGTGATCCGCAGCCTGTATCAGCACCGGTGAAACTCTCCTGATCCCCGGCTTAGAGAAAGCCGGCAGATGATAAATATCGTTGTATTTCTTTATCTCATCGTCTATAAACGGATCCACATGTCTGAACACAGTACCGGCAAGTCCGTAGGTGATAGACGGTATATAGTGACCTCCCGGGCAATACTTGCGAAGAGCATCGTGAACATACGCGCGAATCTCTTCCTCGCCCGCATCCGCGCGGTCGATCGAAGCGCCGATGCCGCCCATCAGCACCATTTTTCCGGCCAGACGTTTCTGCAGAGCCGGAATGTCGTTCTCCGGCAGCACACCCTGCCAGACCTGTATGCCTATTTCTGCCATATCCTCTATGATCGGGGCAAGATACGAGTCTGCGTGATGTATCGCGATGACTCCCTGAGAGCGTATATAACCGTAGAACCTGCGGTAAGGCTCCTTGAAAAATTCGCGCCACATCTCCGGCTTCATGAAGAGTGCGTTCTTTGTGCCCCAGTCGTCATGAGAGAATATGACATCCGGCTGCAGATTGTCTATGAGATGTTTCACATAGCCTATACGGTACTCAGTTATATAATCGATCAGCTCGTGCATCTCTGCCGGATGATCATACAGAGCTGTCAGCACATCCTCAAACGGCATCAGGAAGTGGCACTGCTCGAAGATGCCTGTGCCCATGAAGCCGGCAACAAGCCTTTCATCGCCGGCGAGCTCACGCATCTTCGCGCGAAAATCCGCCCATGCGGCCCCGTCTGAGCAGTTTGCGATTATGTCCGGCGCGTGAACGTAATCGCGCCAGCGCGTTATATCCTTTATGACCTTGTTCTCCTGTGTGACATGCGGCATCGATCCGGGCGCATCGGCCGGCCATTCGATCACCGTTCCCCAGAGGTCTGTGATCGTTGCTCCCGGCCTCCTGCCTCTGTGAAGATAGGCGCCGATAGGATCACCGAGCGCCATCTGCAGGGCTTCGTACTGTATCAGCTGCCTTTCAGGTCTGCCGTCCGGCTTAAGCAGTTCGAGAAAAATTTCCTTTGCTGTCATGCCTTTTGCTGTATCTGTTGTCATCTTAGCCGTCATGTTTGCCTCCGATTCGCTGCCGTGTTCCCGATAATCACTATAGATTCCTCTCTGTGAAAACCTGAGGTAAATGCTTTGTGATGTTTTTTTATATTTTGCTTAGTCCAAAAGAATGCATGAAGTAAATGTCATTGTCCGCGATCCGTAATTGTACGCAAGACCTGACGCCTTGCACACCTCGTTTATGACGAGTCCGTACGCCTCCATCGAAGGAACCATCCTTTTCGGATGGCGGCAGGGCCTGTCAGGATAAGTACATTTTTTGCATATTGTGCAGGCGCCGGCTCCCATCGGCAGACATCCCGGAAAAAGCATCCTGACCTGCCTGACAAGGGTCACAAAATTCGCGTCGTGCCGCCTGTTCGTATCACGTATGGCGTGATAGTCAAAATCATGCTTCATCCTGCCTGTGGTCTGGACGAGAATTCCGCGGCGGTATCCCGACGCGCGCTTTGCTATGGCTTCGAGAGAGCCTACCGCCGGCGGACAGCTCCAGCTGCGTCCGTAGCTGCGGCATTTGTCAGCGGCGCACATTTCGCGCACTTCCGGTCTGAACACAAGAGACTGCATGTTAAGCTCGCCGGCAGATGTGAATCCCGCTTCATGAGCCAGCTGAAGCAGCTCATCTATCCTTATCTTTTCGTTTTCTCTGATGATCATAGTAATACAGTTCGTAATTAAGCCCGCGAGTGCAGAGCGAACGCCGATGCAATGCACTGTGAGTGCCGCGGTCTGCAGACTGCCCCTGGCCGCGTGCTGAAGTAAACTTTGTGGCGGATAAACTGTGTAATGTGTGCCGTGCTGCTTTGAAAATGCTTTGTTATCTGTTATTCTATCATATAAAGGTAAATGTCAGAAACTTTATAACGCAGGCAGGAGCGAAACTATGGAACTATTTTTTCCTATCGTACTGGACGGAGCCAACGGAACAGAGCTCCAGAAAAGGGGCTATGACGGCAGTATGTGCACGGAGGCATGGGTGCTTGAAAATCCCGAAGTGATGAGACAGCTGCAGAGAGATTACGCGGCTGCCGGCAGTGACGTCGTATATGCTCCGACCTTTGGCGCGAACAGGGTCAAGCTTGAAGAAAACGGGTTTTTCAATCAGGTCGGACAATTCAACCGGGATCTTGTAAGGGTATCGAAAGAGGCTGTCGGCAACAGGGCCATGATAGCCGGAGACATAACCTCGACCGGAAAATTTCTCGAGCCTCTCGGTGACCTGAGCTTTGACGAGCTGTATGAAATATACCACGAACAGGCGGAGGCTCTCGAAGAAGCAGGCGTTGACATGTATGCCATCGAGACGATAATGACCGTTCCTGACGCCAGGGCCGCGCTTCTCGCTGTCAGGGATGTGAGTGACAAACCCGTGCTTGTTTCTTTCACCTGTGATGCGGGCGGCAGGACAATGACAGGTACGGATGTGTGCGCGGCACTTGTGATAATGCAGAGCATGGGCGCGGATGCGTTCGGTCTGAATTGCAGCACAGGACCTGCAGAAATGCTGGAGCAGTTCCGCAGACTAGGCGAATATGCGGAGGTCCCGCTGGCTGTCAAGCCGAATGCCGGCATGCCTAAGATCAGAAACGGTGAAACAGTGTATGACTGCGGGCCGGATGAATTTGCTGAGTATACGGATTCGTTCATTGAGGCGGGCGCTGTGCTCTTCGGCGGCTGCTGCGGAACCGGTCCTGAGCATATACAGAAGCTCAAGGCTGCACTGGAGAATTTTGATACACACAGATCTCTGCCGGGCTCTCAGAATGAATCACGGCGCGGCCGGGACGGTAAGATAGTATGCGCGACCGAAAAAGACGTATTTGTATTCGATCCCGGCGTGCAGGCCGAAAGAGTTCTGCCTTGCGGCGCGGGGCTCGAGGATGCGATAAATGCGGAGAACAGGCGCGGCAGCGCGGTGATAGCAGTGGGGATAAATTCGGAGGAGGATCTTGACGAGTTCGCGGCTGCTCAATACGCGATAAGAAGACCGCTCTGCATAGTCTGCGAAGACGCGAAGCTGCTTGACAGAGCCCTGGCTCTATATCAGGGCAGGGCCATGTACGCCGGCAGCCTTGCGGATGAAGAGCTGCTGCCGCTTGCAAAAAAATACGGAATGATTTATTAATTGCAAAATTAGTCAGTGAATGACGGCAAGTGATACCGGAAAGGGAGAACTAATAATGTCAATAATCTACGACAGCGACGCTAAGACTTTTACGATTCATACCGCGAATACGAGCTATCAGATGCAGGTGGACAAATTCGGATATCTGCTCCATCTCTATTACGGCAAGAGAAATCAGGGAAATATCAACTGGGGTCTGGTCTACGCGGACCGCGGGTTTTCGGTGAACCCTTACGATGCGGGTCAGGACAGGACCTATTCGCTTGACTTCCTCCCGCAGGAATACCCGGGACAGGGAGACGGCGATTTCAGAAGCCCTGCGATCATACTCAGAGATAAAAAGGGAACATTCGGTTCGGAATTCAAATACAAAGGCTATGAGATAAAAGCCGGCAAATACGGACTTGACGGACTGCCTGCCGTCTACGCTTCAGATGAAGAGGCTGAAACACTTGTAATAGATCTTGTCAATGAAAGGCTGGGCGCGCGGGTATCTCTCTATTACGGCGTGCTGCCGCAGCTTGATATAATCACCAGAGCGGCAGTCATAACAAACGAAGGCAAGGATCCGTTCACCGTTGAGAGATTCAGGACGGCCAGCCTCGATATGCCTGCGGGCAGATACGATCTGCATACTTTTTATGGCAGACATACCATGGAGAGACAGCATGAGAGGATGAGCCTCGGTCACAATTCGGTCAGCATCGGAAGCCGCAGAGGCATGTCGTCTCATCAGTACAATCCGTTCGTGATCCTTTCGGATCCTGATACCAGCGAGATATCAGGCAGATGCTGGGCGATGGAATTCGTCTACAGCGGAGGCTTCGCCGCCGAAGCAGAGAGAGATCAGTACGATCAGGTCCGCATGCAGATGGGCCTTTCGGAGGACAGATTCTCATACCCTGTCAAGCCGGGTGAAAACCTTACTGCTCCGGAAGTCATAATGACATTCAGCTCCGAAGGCTTTGAAAAGATGAGCCATGCTCTGCACAGATGCATTCGAAGGCATGTATGCAGAGGCAAATTCCGCGATATCGCGAGACCTGTACTGCTCAACAGCTGGGAAGCGTCCTATTTTGATTTCGACGGAGTCTCTCTGCTGGAGCTTGCCAAACAGGCTAAGGAGCTGGATATGGAGATGCTGGTGGTGGATGATGGCTGGTTCGGGAACAGATTTGACGATAACCGTGCTCTCGGCGACTGGACTGCAAATGAAGAGAAGCTCGGAGGAAGCCTCGGAGGCCTCATAAGCAGAGTCAATAACATGGGCCTTAAATTCGGGATATGGATGGAGCCTGAAATGATCAGCGAGGACAGCGATCTCTACCGCGCGCATCCCGACTGGGCTCTGACAGTACCGGATAAGAAGCCTGCAAGAGGCCGCAGCCAGCTCGTTCTCGACATGTCACGGGATGACGTCAGAGAGTATGTATACGATTCGGTCTGCAATGTGCTGGACAGCGGAAATATAGAATATCTCAAATGGGATTACAACAGCTGCATCACGGATGTGTATTCGCGAAGCGCCGATGATCAGGGCAAAGTGCTCTACGACTATATGACCGGTCTCTATGAGGTGCTCGAAAAGCTCAATGAGAAATATCCTGACGTGATGATCGAAGGCTGCAGCGGAGGCGGAGGGCGTTTTGATGCCGGAATGCTGTACTATACGCCGCAGATCTGGTGCAGCGACACTACAGATGCTGTCGACCGCCACTACATACAGTACGGCACTTCGTTCGGCTATCCTTCATCTGCGGTCGGCTCCCATGTCTCGGCATGTCCTAATCATCAGACCGGCAGAGTGACTCCTCTTAAGACGCGCGGAACTGTTGCTGTGAGCGGCAGCTTCGGTTACGAGCTCGATCCGGCCAGGATGAGCGAAGAGGAAAAAGCGGAGGTAAGGGAACAGATCAGAGGCTTCCATGCGGTAAACGGGCTCGTCAGGAATGGTGATTATTACAGACTGGCAGACCCTTTTGCAGAAGACTGCAGTGCCTGGGCATATGTATCGGAGGACGGCTCCGAGGCTCTGATCAGCGCGGTGATAATGCAGAACCACGGCAATATGCATAATGTCTTCGTTAAGGCGAGGGGACTTACGCCGGGTTCTGTTTACAGGGATATGAGAACGGGAAGAATGTATGCCGCGGACGCCCTGATGGATCTCGGAATGCCGCTTGCTCAGCCGCACGGTGATGCGGAAAGCTACGTGTTCCACCTCGAACGCGTGCAAAAGGCCTGAAGCTACGATTCAGCCCCTGGACGCGGGCTGAACTGTAACGGCTTGAAAGCGCACGAAAAAACTCGAAAATGATTGACTGATGATTATATACGAATTACAATTATAATTGCAAGCAATTATCACTTTATTAGCGTTCGTTAACCAGATAGGTATCTGTCTGTGCGGAAACGGCAAAGAGAGGTGTAGTATGGGATTGTTTGATAAATTCAAAAAAGATGCAGAGGATAAAAAAGCCGAAGTAAAAAAAGAAGCTGCTGAGATCAAGACAGAGGTAAAGTCTGCGGCAGAAAAGGTCGCTGTAGCTGCGGAAGAGGTCAAGACGGCAGGAATAGCAAAGGCAGAGGCTGCAAAGCGCGCTGCTGAAGCGGAAAAGGCTAAAGCTGCTGAGGCTGTAAAAGATCTTAAGCTTTCTGACGCGAAAGAGTCTGAGAAAGAGTCTGAAAAGAAAGAATCTAAAGCAGAGGGAAAAAAGCCGGAAAAGAAAAAAGAGGATAATTCCAAATACAAACTCAAGGTGGATGGCCTCTGGGGCGATGATACCACGAGGACGACGCAGCATATCCTCGGTATCAAGGAGGACGGCATCTGCGGACCTGAGACCAACAAGGCGATACAAAAAAAGGTCGGCGCAGAGGCAGACGGTATATGGGGAGAGAATACCACAAAAGCTATGCAGAAATTCCTCAAGGTCACAGTGGACGGCATAAACGGACCTGAGACAGTTAAGGCATGGCAGACATGGTGTAACGCTCAGCTGTAGAACGTAATTTTGAACAACGAGCAACTCCGTGTCTCAGCGGAGTTGCTTTTTTGACTCAGGGCAAATTAAAGAAGATAAATGAACAGCTACTTTATACACTATACAGAATCAACAATAGTCTGTACGATCATATTCGCAATCATGCTGGGCAGCGATCTGCACAGAGTGGACAGACAGGAGAAGCAGGTCAAATATGACCGCTCTCTTATTGCGTTCATGCTCTATTTTATATCCGACGAGATCTGGGCTGCCATTATAGCAGGCTATTTGCCGAGAAATCTGTTTACCGTAGCTGTGTGCAACTTCGCTAATTATCTGCTGACAGCATATATAATATATGCATGGCTGCAATACATTATGGCTGTAGAGCAGGTGCCTCACCGCAATCGCCCTATCAACAGATTTGCTGTAGCGTTTCCGCTGATAGTAGTAACGATATTCCTTATCCTGACTTTTCTCATCAGACCGCAGATCGTCATAAACAAAGATCTGGAGATCACAAGCATTGTTTATGTGTTCCAGGTGCTGGTACCTATAATATATATGGTAGCTGTTATGGTGTATACACTGAAACGGGCTGTAGAAGAGGACAATGTTCTGGAAAAGAGAAAGCATCTCTATATAGGGCTGTTTCCGCTTATGGTGGTGGCAGGAGGGCTCATTCAGGTCGTGTTCCTGCCTGATGTTTCGATATTCTGTTATTGCTGCACCATACTGATGCTGATCTTTTACATACAGTCCATGGAAGGCCAGATATCCGTCGATGCTCTGACCGGACTCAACAACAAAGGCCAGATAATGAGGTATACCTCTCAGGCA
>JAFRGH010000083.1 GCA_017433945.1 Mogibacterium sp.
CCTTCCGGTGATGAATAATAGTCAAGCTGTACGACATTGTCTCCCTGATACAGTATGCAGTCGCCGCAGTAGCCCAGGTTGAGCCTGTTATCATAGTCTATGTAGAGCTTTCCGTTAGGCAGCTCCGAGTAAGCATAAAAGCCTTCTCTTATATCATTTTCCGCATCCTCCGGGCAGTAAACATACTCGATCTGAGTCGATTCCTCTTTATCGTATTTTTCCGTGTCCTCATTCCAGACGATATGGTTGACAGTTTCAACGAATTTGTTGCCCTCTCCGTAAAATGCATCCTCAAAGATCCAGTTGGTACCGATAACGCCTGAAGGAACAAAGCCTTCCGCCGGCTGGAACTCAAGCGACACAGGTTCAGCATACTGGCACCATACCCTTTCCTCTACAGGAAAAGCCTTTGTTCCGAAAGTGCCTTCTCCGTCCACATAATAAGGCGGATATACGTTAATAGTGACATTGTTATCGCCTCTGCGGAACAGCATATCATCATCCAGTACAATATCAGCGTCCAGATAATATAAAGCATCGGCTTCATCCTGAGGGAAGAAGGCTGCTACCTCGAAGGTTTCGCCTCCCTGCTCAAATTTGCGTGTCTCATAGAAGAAATCTTTCACGGATCCGTCATCATATGTAACTGTGAAACCGTTGCCGGTTTCGTACAGACCACTGTCAAATTCGCTTGTTCCTACAATTCCGGTCAGATCCACATATGACTCTACCGAGACAGGTGATACAATATTTGAAACCTCGCTCTGGTCACCGGCAGCAGGAACGCTGTCCTCCGCAAACGCCATGGCGGGCATGAACGACAGCAGCATTGCTGCAGACATCGCCAGGGCTATAATCTTATTTCTGATCTTCATATCTGTTATTACTCCTTTCCCTGTTTATCTGCAGTTATCAGTGGAATACTCTCCTTACTCCGACGACCTTCCAGCCTTTATGTTTGAGCATTTTGCTGATAGTCGATGTATTGACTCTGCCTGCTTCAGGATCTGCCTGTACTATCTTGTCCCATCCGAGGTAGATAGCGACATGTCCTATATTGCCTGTTTCTGTCTGGAAGAATATAAGGTCTCCCCTGAATACTCCCGGATGATCGGTAGGATCACTCGCACTTTCCTTATATTGAATTTTCTTGAGCTTGCCGAGATTCATGATCTGAGGCACAGCGTTCGTATGTCTGTTTGCAGGGTTGACCGGCAGATCTATTCCCGCGCCATAGCATGCCTGGATAACAAGACCTGAGGCATCGATTCCGGCGCCCGGCTTGCCTGCCTTGCCCGAAGCATAGCGGTCGCCGAGATACTTGTTTGCGGTCTTGATCATTGCCTCCACGCAGTTTGATCTTGTGCTGCTGTAATTGGTCAGCACAGGCGATGTATAATAGCTGCCGTGCTTGGTGATCTTGTCGTTGATCGTATAACCTCCCGGATTGGTATATGCCCTCGCGGCTTTGATCGTCAGAGTTTTACTGGTATATTCCTCTGAGGTATCATTCTGCGGTATTACTAATCTCCATTTTGTTGTGCCGCCCTGCCAGCTGTTCGGGAATGTCAGGTTGTAGCTTGCCTTGCCGGATCCTGACGGCAGTGTGACAGTCTTTTTGGTCGACCAGCTGCTGCCCTTTTTCATCTGAAGACTTGCTTTACGCTTGTCAGGAGATGTGATGCTGAGCTTCACGGTAAATGTGCCCGGCGACAGAGTCTTGGATGTAGGCCATCCGCTTACATTCGTAGGTCTGCGCTTCATTACAGCCTTCTGATTGACTGAATCTGAGTTCGGACCCTCCTTTACATATCCGTGGTTGTCGTTTACAGCGGTAATATAGAATGAGTATCTGTGTCCCTTGGTAAGCCCTGTTACCTTTTTGGACGTTCCGCTGACCTTGACAGGATCCTGCCATTTCACACCGTCATTGGATCTGTACAGATAATAGTATTTAGCGAGCTTTACAGCCTTCCATTTAAGAGTGATGCTGCTGTTGGAAGCAACGTCAACGCTCAGCTTAGGCTTGCCCGGTGTATAAGCCCAGACAGCATTAACCTTGCACTTGACGTCATAACCGCTTGCCAGTCTGGCGCGGATATAGGTGGTCCCTGCTCCCTTTGCGGTCACTTTTCCTTTTTGGTTTACTGTTGCGATCGACTTATCGTCAGAAGACCAGCGCGTGAGCTTTGTTCCGAATGTTTTCGACGAATTTGAGAATTTGAGTTTAAGATTTACCGACTCCTTGTACTGCAGCTTGGCGGATGACTTATTGATGCCTGCCTTGTATACAGTCTTGAGCTTGCTCGATGTAGTCTGTCCCGCAGCCCAGTTCGAAACATTCGAAATATAGGTATAGCCGTCGGCCGCGGTATAATACGCGACCACAACATACGAATAAGTCTTGTTCTTCGTGCTTGCCGTCTTGTCGGTGTATTCCTCAGCAGGATTCCATACCGGGACAGCATCGATGCTCCAGAACGATATACGGCTTATCTCTGAATAGGTCTTATCCCATCCCGCCTTGCCCGCGCGAAGGATCACCATTCCCGAATTGGAAGGATAGTTCTTTTGCTTAGGTGTGGCCCAGCATACCTTCATTTTATTGCTGCCTGCCCTGACCCATACATGATCAGCGCCCGCATTCTTGAGCTCTGTCGGAATATAGTTGGATACGACCGCATCCTTGAATTTGAGCGTATATCCGTCACGCTCGACGACTGTGGCCGGAATCGGAGTCGGAGTCTCCAGATCTCCCTCCTCTGCTCCGGTGGTTACTGCTGCATCCGCAGTATCCTCTGCGACAGCTGCCTGTCCTCCCTCTGCAGCACTGCCGCTGACCTCGTAGGCTTCCTCCGGAACGGCCTCGACATCATCTCCGTTTTCGGCCGCATC
This sequence comes from Mogibacterium sp., assembly GCA_017433945.1. Taxonomy (GTDB): domain Bacteria; phylum Bacillota; class Clostridia; order Peptostreptococcales; family Anaerovoracaceae; genus Crickella. The sequence continues at coordinate 2,896 of JAFRGH010000083.1, forward strand.
CTGCTCAGCGACCTGGACCTGGCCGTCCTCCTGCGCGGCAGCCTCAGGCAGCTCTTCCGCAAAAGCTCCCATAGGCATCAGCGCAATGCACAGCCACAAAGCCAGGAATACGGAGCCGATCCTTTTAGTTCCTTTTCCTTCTTTCTTCATAACACTACCTCTCTGTGTCCTGTCACCATGAGTAATACCGTGCATAGTATCACCATATAATCCTATACAAAGTTAGTATCTCATAATCGACATGTAAATTACAGTATTTTTTTTGTGCATTGTATACCTTGCAGCGACTGCGATGCAGCGTCCGGGCAGGAGTGAGCGGCAGCTCTTATTTACTGCAGATAAAATGCGCGCAGGCTCTCCATATCTCTTATGCCGTAATCGCTGAGCATCAGCTTGTCGTTTACCAGCGCGATGCCGTCATACCATTCTATCAGCGCGTCTATATTCGGCGTGCTGACGCCTGCGATCTGTCCTATCTGCTGTATCACGCTGAGTCCGTATGGAAAATCAGCGGTGAAATAGCGGGAATGCAGATCCGGTATCAGTGTATCTGCCGGCGCTTCGGCTATATCGCTTTTGCGGCCTCTGCGGAATGTTTCCGTCAGACGGTCCCTGCGGCTCCTGCGCGCCCGTCCTTCGTCATATTCCTTACGCCTTTTGCCTGCTATATTTCTCCAGAGTCCCCTGCGATTTGAGTGTGCCTCTATCGCTTCCTGCTTCTGACGTCTGCGGCTCCTTATGCCTTCGAGGCCTCTTCCCCTGACAGCCATGGCCTCTGTTTTTACCGACGGCGTGGTGAGCCCGAGCAGCGATTCCTCATGCGAAATAGCGTAGGTCATTTCCTGCACTGTATTCGCGCTGTAAAACTCGCGCTCCGAGACCACGTATTCGAGGCCGAAATCCGGCAGCGCTCTGCATATATCCTGTATCTCATCATCGCACGCAAGCAGCAGTTCAGATGACGCATCATCCCATTCCTCGTAGAAAAGCGGCAGCGATTCATATGTAACGCCCGGTCCGAAGTCGCGGAATATGGTTTTGAGCCTCGCAGTATGGAGAATAGGATTGGATGGCGTCAGTGTCAGCGCCATGAATCCCGGCAGTCTTACAACAGGAATATCATAAATGCTTTCGATTATCGCGCTGCATTCCCCGGTGCGGCTTGCCGGAAGCGCAGCAACGAACAGTCTGTCCTTGTATCCGGTGCAGCATACCGTCCTGCCTCTCTCGGTAAGCCTTGCTATCGCAGGGACTCTGTCTATACCGAAAAAAGCGTTGCCGCGCTCGATGAATCTGCGGAACACAAGCTCAAAGCCTCCGTTTCCCGGAACGAAGCCGATCATCGTCCCTGCATCAGTATGCTCGTACATTATCTCCGCGAGAGGTATCATCATTGTAGGCGGCATGGTGATCAGTATCAGATCCACATCGCGGAATGCCCATTTGGGATCGTTCGTGGCAAAGAGGATATTGCCCTCATGTGTGGTCCTGCCCTCCTTGTCAACTATCCTGAGATGCTTGTCAAAATGATCCGGGCTGGATGTGTACATGATGACATCATGGCCTTTTTCCGCGCTGTGCACAGCAAACTGCGTTCCTATATAACCGCCTCCTACAACTGTTATCCTCATAGACTGAAACCTCCCTCCCAAAATTGTATACAATATATTTATAAATTGTAACAGTTTTATTTCATATATTCAAGATCATCTTGTTTCTGTTTACAAACACATGAGTCACAAAGAACCGTCCCCCATTGACTCATCGTTCATTGAGTTCAGGATGTATTGGCAGGCCTCGCGGACTGTCTTTGCCATGCAGCGTATCACCAGATCCGGGTATTCGCCGGCCGCGGTCTCGCCTGTGACCATTACCGAGGCAGCGCCGTCGAGCACGGCATTGAATATATCGCTCACCTCTGCCCTGGTCGGCACCTGTCTGTGCATCATTGAGTCGAGCATCTGAGTGACCACCATGAAATCTCTTCCGGCTCCGCGGCATGCTGCGGCTATGCGTTTCTGCGCGGCAGGAAGCTCCCACAGCTCCATCGCGCTGCCGAGGTCACCTCTGGCTATCACGATCTCATCGCAGTAAGGGATGAGTTCCCCGAGTTTTTCCATTCCGGCCATATTCTCTATTTTGGCAAATATCCTCACATCGCTGCAGCCTGCTTCATCCAGAGCTCCTCTTACCTCAATGAGGTCCTCTTTGCTGCGGACAAAGGGCTGCATCACCGCTGTGACTCCATATTTTTTCGCATTCAGGATATTTTCCCTGTCAGCGGCTGTCATCGCCGGAGCCTCTATGCCGCAGCCGGGGAGAGCTATACTCTTGCGCCCCTGCAGCCGGCCTCCGCGCATGACCCGAAGCCTGCCTCCGGATCCTGCCCGAAGCAGTATCTTACCGTCGTCCAGCAGTATATCCTGTCCTCCCGGAACGTCCTTAGCTGATGCATCCCTTGCTGTCCGGCCTGCCTTATCGGATCCGCAGTCTTTATTCAGACAGTCCCTCACCGCCTGCGGAAACGGTATGCTGTCCGGACTGATAACATCACCTTCGTTGAGCTGCAGCGGCTCATCCAGTCTGCCGATCCGAAGCTCCGGCCCCTGCATATCGATCATGAATTCGGGCCTGACTCCGCATGCTGAGGCCGCGCTAAACAGGGCATCTATCAGATCACCCGATTCAGCCAGACTCGTATGGGAAAGGTTGAGCCTGATCCCGTCCATGCCTTCCTCAAACATTCTTTTGAGCATCCCCGGGTCACTGCACGCCGGCCCGAGAGTTCCGTAGATTTTTACATTTCTGATCCTATCCATAGACTCATTTTACTAAATCACCTCTTGTTTTTCCAGAAGAGGAGCTGTCCATAGCCCCGGGCGGAGCCTCTGCCGCAGCGAGGCAGTTATCGAAGGAGCTTGCCTCCGTAGATCAATGCTTCCGACCTTGCGGCAACGCCGTAATAATCCGGAGGAAGCATTTGAGCCGTACTCCATCCTGAGCTATGGACGGCTCTTCTTATTGAAAACGGAGAATCAGTCTTGCAGCTATGCAAACAAAAATGGTTGTATTTTGAGTTAATTTACAAAATACAACCCGGATTCACTTTTTATCTGCGCCTGTTGAGCGACTGCTTAGCGCAGGGAACATCGCTTTGCGCGACTGTTTTTTTTTCGCGTAGATCGATTACAGTCCCAGCATGTTCCTTTCAAACTGCTCGACCGGCATCGGCCTCGCAAAGAGGTAGCCCTGGAACAAGCCGCAGCCCATCTGCGCCAGTATTCTGTGCTGTGTCTCGGTCTCCACACCTTCGGTAAGCGGCGTAAGACCCAGCTCGCTCATCATGTTCAGCAGATTGCGGAGGATGGTCAATGTGCGTGATGCTTCGTTAAGATCTTCGACAAAAGTCATATCTATCTTGACTATATCCACAGGCATGCTCTTAAGCATATTAAGTGATGAATATCCGCTGCCAAAATCGTCCATTTCGAGCACAAAGCCGTATTCTCTCATGTCATCCAGCAGCCTTACTTTTTCGTTTATATCGTCCATCATTACAGACTCTGTGATCTCTACTCTCAGTCTCTCAGGCGGTATATCATATTCGCGCACCAGCGATTCCATCTCATCTTTAACATCCATAAAATAGAAATCCTTAGGAGAGACATTTACCGATATGAACAGATCATTCAGGCCTGCAGACTGCTCCCATTTCTTGAGCAGTCTGCAGGCGCAGCCCCACATATAACGGTCTACATCCGCGATCATGCCGTTGCTCTCTATCACAGGTATGAATTCCGCAGGACACATAAAGCCTCTTTGCGGATGGATCCAGCGGACGAGCGCCTCTGCCCCTATAACAGTTCCGTCCTTATCTACTATAGCCTGGAGGTAAGGCTGTATATCGCCTGCTGACAAGGCATCGGAAAGCTCCAGCGCTATGTTCTGATCCTGCATCGCTCTGTCACGCATAGCATCATCGTACATAGCGATATGTCTGTTATAATCGTTCTTGATGGTCTGCTGAGCCATATGCGCGCGGTCAAACATA
>JAFRGH010000084.1 GCA_017433945.1 Mogibacterium sp.
CAAAGAGCTGAGGGGAGAGATCGATTTTGGCGATATAGCAGGGCAGGAAAACGCAAAACGAGCTATGACCATCGCGGCGGCCGGAAGGCACGGCATACTGATGGTCGGGAGCCCGGGATGCGGCAAAAGCATGCTTGCGAGCAGGATGCCGACAGTGATGCCTCCGATGAGCGAGAACGAGATGCTTGAAGCAGCCATGGTCCTGTCGGTAACAGGCAAGGGATTTGAGACTGATGAGGGGGGAAGACCGCTGATCACAAGTCCTTTCAGAAGTCCTCAGCATACCATAGGAAGAGCCGGACTGGTCGGAGGAGGCAATACACCTGTTCCGGGCGAAATAACTCTCGCTCACAACGGGGTCCTTTTTCTTGATGAGATATGTGAATTTGACAGAGCGAATATAGAGACGCTGCGTGTACCTATGGAGGAGCGCAGTATAACGCATTTTCGCAAAGGCGAGGCGTATAGATTTCCCTGCGATTTCCAGCTCGTCATGGCGGCGAATCCGTGCCCCTGCGGGTTCTACGGTGATCCGGACCGAGTCTGCAGATGCTCTCAGGTGCAGCTTGAAGCATACAGGCGCAGGCTGAGCGGACCTATCATTGACAGAGTTGATATGAGGATAAGCATGGAGAAAGTCAGATTCGATGATCTGCAGAGAACGGATGGTGAAAAGAATATCACATCTGAAGAAATGAGGAAGGACGTTATCTCGGCGCTGAGATTTGCCGAAAATTGCGGGCGGCGAAGATATAACGCTCTTATGAGCGATCACGAAATCGAAAAGTTCTGCCGCCTGGGACGCAGTGAGAGTCTGTTCATGAGACAGGCTTATGAGTCCCTGAATATGTCGCCCCGATCTTACAAAAAGACACTTAAGGTGGCACGCACGATAGCTGATATAGACTGCTCCGCCGATATACAAGAGAAGCACCTGGCGGAGGCTCTCAGCTACAGGACGCTCGAGAGCGTGAATGAATGCTGATTGTGCCTGCCGGCCTGAATGAAGCTCGAAAGGAGGAATGTGATGGATCCTAAGGTATTTAAGCTTGATATAAACTCCGAAGAGTATCCTCAGTGCTTGAAGGAGATAAAGGATCCGCCTGCTCAGCTTTACTGCAGTGGAGATATTTCTCTGCTGCACGACAGATCGATCGCTGTCATCGGCTCGCGCAAATACACCATGTACGGAAAAACTGTTGCGCTGATGATAGGGAAGAGACTTGCTGAATGCGGCGTCACGGTCGTATCCGGACTGGCGATCGGCATAGACGCGTTCGCGCATATGGGAGCTCTTGAGGTCCGTGGCAGGGTGATTGGCGTGCTCGGCGGAGGCATATACTGCATGGGGCCAAGAAGCAATTATGAACTGATGATGAGAGGCCTCGAGGCAGGAGGGCTGGTCGTCAGTGAATACGAGCCTGATATGCCGGCTAAGGCTTATAATTTCCCTAAGAGGAACAGGATAATAAGCGGTCTGGCAGAGGCCGTGGTCGTGGTCGAGGCAAGGGTCAGCAGCGGATCTCTCATAACCGCTCAGTTCGCCGCGGAGCAGGGACGTTCAGTGTATGCTGTGCCCGGAAATATCAACAGCCAGTTCAGCGCGGGGAGCAATCTGCTGATAAGAGACGGGGCGTATCCTCTTATCGTCATAGATGATGCCGTAAGAGATCTGGGTATCGAGACTGAGCCTGAGGCTGAGGTGAGCTGCAGACTTGAAGGTGATGAGCTCAAAGTATACAAGGCGGTTTCGGGATATAACGGGATCAGCGCCGACAAGGTCTGTGCCGAGTGCGGAATGAATGCTGCTGCAGTCAATTCGCTGGTCACGGTCATGGAGATAAAAGGAGTGCTGCAGACCTACGCCGGCAAAATTTATCTTGCAAAATGAATCATAGTAGAGTAAATTACAGTTTCGTAAGGTATTATCTCCTGCGGAAAGCCCTAAGGAGATGAAAAACACAAGTAACAGGAAAGAACATATGGCTGCAAGAACTGCAACAACAGATAATAAAGAAAAAAAGACGACAAAAAAATCTTCATCTGCTGCGGGAAAGACTGCATCGACGGCGAAAAAAACATCGACGGCGAAAAAGGCTGCCGGAAAGAAGACTAAAAAAGCGGCAGCCGGCAAAACGCTGCTCGTAGTTGAGTCGCCTTCAAAGGCTAAGATAATAGGCAAGTATCTGGGATCAAGATATAAGGTCATCGCGTCAGTCGGTCATGTAAGGGATCTCCCTAAGAGCAGACTCGGCGTCGATATCGATAATGATTTTGAACCGGAATACATCAATATCAGAGGCAAGGGCGATACTATCAGGGAACTGAAGAGCGAGGCGGCGGCTGCGTCTAAGGTCATGCTGGCTACCGACCCTGACCGCGAGGGAGAAGCTATTTCGTGGCACCTGGCCTATCTGCTCGGGATAGATCCTGATTCAGACTGCAGAGTCATGTTCAACGAGATCAATAAGCAGACCGTGCAGGAAGCCCTCAGGGAGCCTAAGCCTATAGACAGGAATCTTGTGGATGCACAGCAGGCAAGGCGGGTGCTCGACAGGCTCGTAGGTTATCAGATCAGCCCTCTCTTGTGGAAAAAGGTCTCCAGAGGTCTGTCAGCAGGCAGGGTCCAGTCTGCTGCCCTAAAGCTGATATGCGACAGGGAAAACGAGATCCGGGCCTTTGTACCGGAGGAATACTGGCGCATCGCTGCGGATTTTGGCGACGGGTTCGTGGCTGAACTCAGCAGGATCTCGGGTAAAAAAGCCGAGGTAAAGAACAAAGAACAGACCGAAGCGATATGCGACGAGCTGGCTCAGGGAAGCTACAGCGTAAAATCCATCACAGAGGGAAAAAGGCGCACTAAGCCTTACGCGCCGTTTACTACATCCAGCATGCAGCAGGATGCGTCCATCAAGCTCGGTTTCCAGACGAGCAGAACCATGCAAGTGGCGCAGCAGCTGTATGAGGGCGTCAGCCTCAAAGGAATAGGAGCAAGAGGTCTTGTCACCTACATCAGGACCGATTCTGTGAGAGTATCCTCTCAGGCAAAGGCTTCGGCTGCTTCATATATTGAAGAAAAATTCGGAAAAAGCTACTGCGGAAACAACGTTTTCACCAACAGGAACAAGGCGATGCAGGATGCTCACGAGGCGATAAGGCCTTCGGATATAAGCCTGGAGCCTGAGCTTATCAGAGATTCACTTACTCAGGATCAGTTCAAGCTCTATGATCTTATCTGGAAGAGGTTCGTTGCCTCGCAGATGGCTGCAGCGGAGTACGATACAGTTGCCGCGGCGGTAGAGAACGGCAGATACGAATTCAGAGCCAACGGATCAAGGATGGTCTTTGACGGCTGGCGCAAGGTATACAAGACGGCATCAGATGATAACGAGGTGAAGATACCTGTCCTGAGCGAGGGGCAGCTGCTTGAGCTGTCAAAGCTGATAAGCGAGCAAAACTTCACACAGCCTCCTTCGAGGTACAGCGAGGCCGGTCTGGTCAAGGAGATGGAGGAGAAGAACATCGGCAGGCCGAGTACATATGCTGCCATCATAGCCGTGCTTGTCAACAGGCGCTATATCAAGCGCGTCAAAAAAGCTCTGGAACCGACCAAGCTCGGCTTTGACGTTATCGGCATACTGCAGGATTATTTTGCGGACATAGTCGACGTTGCTTTTACCGGAGAGATGGAGGACAATCTCGACGGTGTAGAGCTCGGCGAAAAGGAATGGAAAAAGGTCATCGCTGATTTTTATAAGGGCTTCAGCGAGGAGCTTAAGATAGCCGACCGCGAGGTCGAGCGCATAGAAAAGGAAGTCGTGCTTTCGGACGAGGTCTGTGAGCTTTGCGGCAGACCAATGGCGGTCAAGGAGGGCAGGTTCGGTAATTTCCTGGCCTGCACAGGCTATCCGGAGTGTAAAAACACCAAGCCTATAGTCAAATCAACGGGCGTAAAATGTCCGAAATGCGGCAGGGATATCGTAGAGAAACGCGGCAGAAAGACCGGTAAGGTGTTTTACGGCTGCAGCGGATACCCTGAATGCGATGTATCGTACTGGGACAGACCGACAGGCCGTATGTGCCCTGACTGCGGGTCGATGCTGCTGTTTTCAAAGACAAAGACTATTGCTGTGAAATGCTCCAATCCGGAGTGCAAGTATAAGGAGAAAAAGGAGAGCGGGAAATGATCAAATTCCATGCAACCACTATCTGCGCGGTCAGAAGACCGGACGGCGATATCGCTATCGGCGGGGACGGCCAGGTCACTATGGGCGAAACGACGATAATGAAAAATGGCGCAAAAAAAGTCAAAAAAATATATAAGGACAAGGTGCTTACCGGATTCGCCGGTTCGGTTGCCGATGCCTTTTCACTGACGGAAAAATTCGAAAACAAGCTCGGTGAGCATGCCGGCAATCTTAAAAGAGCAGCGGTCGATCTGGCCCAGTACTGGAGAAGCGACAAGGCGATGAGAAATCTCGAGGCTCTTATGATAGTTGCTGACGAGGAGGACCTGCTTGTCATATCCGGGAACGGAGAGGTGATCGTGCCGGACAAGGATGTAGTAGCGATAGGTTCGGGCGGAAACTACGCGTATTCGGCGGCTGTGGCCCTCTACGAGAACACTGATCTCGACGCGTCGACTATAGTTCGCAAATCGCTCGAGATCGCGTCTAATATCTGCGTATATACGAATGATCACATTACGGTAGAAAAACTATAGGAGGCAGTGATATGGCTGATAATATCAAAAACATGACTCCTAAACAGATCGTTGCGGAGCTTGATAAATATATAATAGGACAGGATGAGGCGAAAAAATACGTTGCCATCGCTCTCAGGAACCGCTACAGGCGCAGCCTTTTGAGCGAGCAGATGAGAGAAGAGGTGACTCCTAAGAATATCCTGATGATGGGACCTACGGGCGTAGGAAAGACAGAGATCGCGCGGAGACTCGCAAAACTGATGGACGCTCCTTTTGTCAAGGTCGAGGCTACCAAGTTTACAGAGGTGGGATACGTCGGAAGAGATGTTGACTCCATGATCAGGGATCTTGTAGAGGCCTCGATGAGACTCAGCAAACAGAAGAGAATGGATGAGAACATCGAGATGGCTGACAAGATAGCTGAGGACATAATCGTAAAGGCTATCATACCGGGTGAAGCTGAGACACATCAGACCGGAGGCGTCCAGCTGGGAAATATATTCGGAAACCTCGGATACAAGTCTCAGAGACAGGAATACGAGGAGAACAGGCAAAAGGAATATGAAGCCAGCCAGGAATACTCGGATATCAAAATGGCAAGAGATCAGGTAAGAGAGCAGCTCAGAGCCGGCAAGCTCGAGGATCAGATCATCGAAATAGAGGTCGATGATGTGCCTAAAGCGAATCAGCTTGATCTCAACGACGGTATGATAGCGATAGGCAATATATTTGAGAATATGATGCCTAAAAAGACCAAGCACAAAAAATGCAGGGTAAGCGACGCCAGAAGGATACTCAGAGAGCAGGAAGCCCAGAAAATGATCGATATGGATCAGGTGACCGACGAGGCTCTCATGAATGCCGAGCAGAACGGCATCATCTTTATCGATGAGATCGACAAGATCGCTTCCGGCAACAGCATGAGATCCGGAGCTGACGTTTCAAGAGAGGGCGTTCAGAGGGATATCCTGCCAATAGTCGAGGGAAGCGTTGTCAATACCAAATACGGACCGGTCAAAACAGATCATATGCTGTTCATCGGAGCCGGCGCTTTTCATGTGTCCAAGCCTTCGGATCTCATACCTGAGCTGCAGGGCAGGTTCCCTATCAATGTCGAACTGAAAAATCTCGACAAAGAGGATTTCAAAAAGATACTCACGGTTCCGCAGAACGCCGTAATAAAGCAGCAAAAAGCACTGCTCGAGACCGAAGGCGTCAGCATAGATTTTACGGAGGATGCTATCGACGAGATAGCCAACCTTGCTTATCTGATGAATGAGCAGACCGAGAACATCGGAGCAAGGAGGCTTCATACCATCCTTGAGATCCTGCTTGAGGATGTTTCCTACAGTCTGCCTGATCCTGACGCATCCGATATCGTCATAGACAGACAGTACGTGCTCGACAAGCTGCACGAAAAGGTCAAGGAAGTCGACGTAGACAAATATATCTTATAGAAAACTGCTAAGTACCGGATACCGCAGAGCCTCCCGATGAGGCGCATTGATCCTCTTTGGTAAACAGCATATGCATTTATATGATTCAATTTATAAATACGGCGAGGCGGAGTATATCGTGGAAAAATCACGCTTTATTGCCCATGCCATGCCCGTAGAGTCCTTTGAAGCCGCAAAGGCCTATGCAGCCGAAATAAAGGCCGAATACAGGGATGCCACGCACAATGTCCCTGCCATTGTCTGCGGCTCCGGACAGGAATACCAGTGGGCGAGCGATGACGGGGAACCGAGCGGGACGTCCGGGCTGCCTGTGCTGAAGCTGATCTCGTCAGAGGGGCTTACGAATATAGCTGTTGTAGTGACCCGTTATTTCGGCGGGATAAAGCTGGGTACGGGCGGACTGGCCCGTGCTTATACTGCTGCGGCCAAACTGGGGATAGAAGCTGCCGGCGTTTGTGAGGTCATGGAGAGCAGACTGCTGACCTATCGCTTTGATTACTCATACCTGACAAAGCTTCAGAACCTTGCGGGAGAGGGGCGTTTTGAGATCAGCGATACCGAATATTCGGATACGGTCAAGGCAGGGATCAGCTGTCTTTCGGAGGATGCCGAGGATATAAAGGAGCTGATGAACAATTTGACCAATGGGCAGGCTGTATTTTTAGAAGAACTTTGCAACACGATAAAAATTAAAAAAAGTCGTTGACAGAGTCAAAAAGGCGTGCTAATATA
>JAFRGH010000085.1 GCA_017433945.1 Mogibacterium sp.
GAGGCGGAGCATCAGGGTAAGAAACAGGGCCGGAGTACTGAATCTAAGAGTGCTGCTTGACAGATGGAGCGCCGAAATAGTCATAAACGGCGGCGAGCAGGTCATGTCTGTCACCTATCATACACCGCTTGATGCTGCCGGCATCTCGTTCAGATCAGATGGACGCGCTGCGCTCGATATTACAGCACATAAAATTAGCGCTGATGCATAGACGGACGCATCGATAAAGTATAAAATAAACATGATTTTTCAGCAAATATAAGTATCAAGGAGGAAATATATGCTTGATATCATGACTCTCGGAGAGCTGCTTATAGACCTGACACAGAGCGGCAGCGATGAACTAGGAAACGGAGTGTTCACAGCCTATCCGGGCGGAGCGCCGGCTAATGTAGCTGTAGCGGCCGCAAGACTCGGAGCGAAAACAGGATTTATCGGCAAGGTAGGAGATGACGCCTTCGGACGCAGTCTGGCAGACACTCTAAAAAAGGAAGGTGTCGATATATCGGGTCTGTATTCTGACAAGGACCAGCCTACGACTATGGCAATAGTATCGGTGGATGCAAGCGGAGAGAGAGAATTCTCTTTTTACAGAAATCCCGGAGCGGATACACAGCTTGAGCCCGGTGAAGCTGTCAGGGCGCTGGCTGAGATGCCGCAGATCCTCCATATAGGGTCTCTCTCAATGACTACATCGCCTTCAAAGGAGGCATGTGAAGCTGCTGTGAGCTGCGCAAAGGAAAAGGGCGCGCTTATCAGCTATGATCCGAATTACCGCGGAGCTCTGTGGGACAGCGAGGAACGCGCTGTGGAAATGATGAAAAGCCTGCTCCCTGAGGCCGATATACTCAAGGTCTCCGATGAGGAGATGCTGATGCTCACAGGAACGGATGATTTTGAAAAGGGAAGCCGTATCCTGGCGGATTACGGCATCGGTCTTGTCCTCGTAACTCTGGGCTCGGACGGTGTATTCGTCAGATGCGGTGACAAAACAGAAACAGTTCCGGGCTACAGCGTCAAGGTCGCGGATACCAACGGGGCAGGAGACACATTCTTCGGAGCGATGCTCGCGCAGCTTTCGAGGCGGGGCAGAGAAAATGGCGTGAAGCCTCTCGAAGGACTCGAGTGGGATGATCTGAAATCTTTTGTAAAATACGCGAACAAGGCTGCATCGATAACATGCTCACGTCACGGAGCGATCCCTGCGATGCCTGTATCGGAAGAAGTCGTATTATAGATATTATAAGCAGGGTCTGCGGAAACAGGTAGGATTATGGCAAAAAAAACTATGGCAAAAAGCACTATGGCAAAAACTGCCGCGGCAAAGAAAAAAAGCACCTTTGATATACGCCTTGAGCAATATATCGACGAACTGAAATGGCTCTACATGGAGCTGTACGATGATGAAAACGCGTTTGATTATTTCATATCGATGCTGCGCCGGAGCTACAAGGAGCGTAAGGCTACGCTCAGAGAGGTAGACAAGAGGCGCGAGGCTAATCCGGATATCCATCATTCCAACAAGATGATGGGAATGATGATGTACACAGAGAATTTCGGCGGAGACCTGCAGGGCGTCAGGGCAAGGCTTGGCTATCTCAAGGAGTGCGGTATCAAATACATGCACCTGATGCCTCTGCTCGATTCGCCTGCGGACAGAGAACGCAGCGACGGCGGATACGCGGTATCGGATTTTCGCAAAATAAGACCTGATCTCGGAACGATGAAGGATCTCGAGGAGTTGGCCGGTTCTTGTCACAGGCGCGGCATCAGAGTATGTCTTGATTTTGTCATGAATCATACAAGCGAGGATCACGCATGGGCCAAAGCGGCCAGACAGGGCGATCCGGAAGCGATGAGCAGATATTTCTTCTACGACAACTGGGATATCCCGAACTGGTTCGAGCAGACCATGCCTGAGGTGTTCCCTGAGACAGCACCGGGCAATTTTACATATCTCCATGACTGCGGCAAGATCGTCATGACTTCGTTCTATCCTTTCCAGTGGGATCTGAACTACGCGAACCCTATGGTATTCAACGACATGACAGACAATATGCTTTATCTTGCGAACAGGGGCGTGGATATCATAAGGCTTGACGCTGTTCCGTATATCTGGAAGCAGCTCGGCACCAAGTGCCGCAACCTGCCGCAGGTGCACAGCCTTACGCGCATGATGAACATAGCGTGCCGCATCGTATGTCCGAGCGTGCTCCTGCTCGGAGAGGTCGTTATGGAGCCGAAGGAGGTCGTTCCGTATTTTGGCACTCAGGATAAGCCTGAATGCGACATGCTCTATAATGTCACGACGATGTGCACCATATGGCATACCCTCGCTACCAGGGATACAAGGCTTTTGAGGCATCAGCTTGAGATAATAGAGGGGCTGCCTGCGAACTGCATTTTCCATAAATAAATCCGCTCCCATTATTACATAGGCTGGGGCCTCTATTACGGATATCTCGGATGGTTCGGAATAAGAGAAAGCACTCACAAAAAATACCTTAACGACTGGTTCACAGGCAAATGGGAGGGAAGCCCGTCGAGAGGCGAGACATATAACGATTCAGAGGTGCTGCAGGACGCGAGACTCTGCGGAACAGCCGCTTCACTCTGCGGCATAGAGTCAGCCGTGTATGAACAGGATGAAGAGGGGATCAGCAGGGGCATAGACGCGGATATAATGCTTCACGCTCTGATGCTGACGCTCAAAGGCATCCCGGTGTTCTACAGCGGTGATGAGATAGGCATGCTCAATGATTACAGCTATCACGAGGATCCGTCCAAATGGGCAGACAGCAGAAATCTGCACAGGGGCAAGTTCCGCTGGGATCTTGCCGAGGAAAGGCACGATGAAACTACGCTTACCGGCCGGGTATTCGGCAGGATAAGCCAGCTTTCGAGGATCAGGAAATACAACGATATCTTTCATTCGGATGCGCGCATGCACGTATATGATGCCGGCGATGACAGGGTTCTCGGCATAGAACGCGCATACGGCGGCAAACGCATGATAGGACTTTTCAATTTTTCGGAGCACGAGTGCCGCGCGACTATACCGACAGCACCGTGGCTGGACATGATTGAACCTCAGCGCGAATTCATGCCGGGTGAAGGAAAGATGAGCGAGCTTGTTATAGAGCCGTACGGCTTCCGCTGGTTCATAGCTAAGGAAAGAACTGTTAAATCAAAATAAGCATATGAGCCTGCATCATCTGCCGGTAGCCGGGCGGTTCGCAGTAAGATCTGCGGACCGCGTTTTAGTTGACGCATAATATTATTTTGCCCGAAATCCTGCAATTTATCCACGACATCCTGCAAGCCTATTGAAGTGCATGCTCCGAAAGAGCAATATGGCCTTACCACATAAAGCATAGTTTAGAGGAAAGGAGAGGAGATATGACGCTTCAGGATTTTATTATAGAGTGCAAAAACGAAGTCGGAGCATGCCTCAGGATCAACGGCATAGAGGACGCGGAAGTAAGAGATGCAGAGGTGATCAAGACCAACGATATAAGACTGCACGGTATCGTTATCATCAGAAAAGGAAGCCTTGCAGGGGTCAATGTGTATATTGATGACCTGTTCATGAGACATGAACACGGCGAGGACCTGGTACAGCTTATGGAGGAGGCCAAAACGCGCTGCCTCAGCGCCCTTAATACCACACTGCCTCCTGTTCCTAAGGAGGCAAGCTTCAAGCTTGAAAATATCCGGAGCCGGCTGACTGTGAGGCTCCTTGATGTAAGGAGCAACAGATCATACATGACCGACCGGCCTTATATCGACGCGGGGAACGGACTGGTCATGGTAGTACAGGTGAATGCAGAGGAAACGATAACGAGCGAGTGGCTGGTCACGGTGAACAACAGCCTGCTCGAATCCATGGGATGCACCAGAGAGCAGCTGCTTACCGCAGCGCTGTCCAACACTATCAGGCTTGAGCCGCCTGTGCTGATGCGCCTTAAGGACTTTGTGTTTTCGGACGAGCAGATAAACCTGTTTGAGGATGAGGATGAATCGGTCCGGGGAGACAGGGAAAACGCGTATATGCTTACGAATACCAGCAGGTTCAAGGGCGCGGCAGTTCTTTTTTATCCGGGCGTGATGATGAGGACAGCAGATATTCTGGGCTGCGGCTACTATGTGCTGCCGAGCTCTATGCATGAGCTGATAATCATTCCGGATTCGATGGGCATGTCGATAAGGTCAATGACAGATATGCTGCATCACGGAAACGAAGCATATGTCGATGAAGAGGAATTCCTTTCAGACAGGGTGTTCCACTATGACCCGTTCGATGGAAATCTCAGGATCGCCAGCAATGGGAGGGATGTACTGAATCCGGCAGACAGCATGCCGGCATGATGCAATCTGAGGACTTATGTGATATATTTCAAATTGAGCTTTGTGATGACCGGCAAAGCCGGAAAAAATGAAGACGTGATATTTGCGGCAGAGAGGAGAGGATGAGAAGATGGCGGGAATGAACGATACTCCGGGCGGAGAACGAATACACATAGGCTTTTTCGGACGCAGAAACGCCGGCAAATCCAGCGTGGTGAATGCGGTCACGGGTCAGGAGCTTGCGGTGGTATCTGATGTGCGCGGCACTACGACCGATCCTGTCACCAAATCCATGGAAATACTGCCGCTTGGGCCGGTCGTCGTGATAGATACGCCCGGCTTTGACGACGAGGGAGGCCTTGGCGAGCTCCGTGTCCGCGAGACCAGACAGATACTGAACAAGACGGATATCGCCGTGCTTGTCATCGATGCCTCAGAGGGAATGTCGGAATGCGATAAGGAGCTTATCACGCTGTTCAATGACAAGAATATCCCGTATATCAGCGTATACAACAAGGCTGATCTGACAGGCGCAGGGCCGGTTCCGGATGGCGGTAATGCCGGCGGACATGATACAAAAAAAGACCTGTACGTCAGCGCCCTTACCGGAGAAGGGATAGACGCTCTTAAGGAGCGCATCGCCTCCCTGAGACCTGCGGATGACGGCAGGAGGCTCATCGCGGATAAGATCAGCTCCGGAGATCTGATACTGCTGGTCGTTCCGATAGACAAGGCGGCTCCCAAGGGCCGCCTCATACTGCCTCAGCAGCAGACCATAAGAGATATACTGGATTCCGGCGCTGCAGCGCTGACTGTGCGTGACAGTGAGCTTGCGGAAACACTGGAAAGGCTCGGACAATGCAGACCGTCGCTTGTGATTACAGACAGCCAGGTATTCGGAAAGGTGGACAGTATAGTCCCGAAGGAGATACCGCTTACTTCATTTTCCATACTGATGGCAAGATACAAGGGCCTGCTGGAAAACGCCGTACGCGGGATCGCTGCAATAGACGAGCTTAAGGACGGAGATACGGTCCTTATAGCAGAGGGCTGCACGCATCACAGGCAGTGCGGAGACATAGGATCGGTCAAGATACCGAAATGGCTCAGCGAATATACGGGAAAGGATCTCGTATACAGGACTGTGAGCGGAACTGAATTCCCTGAGGATCTCAGCCCCTATGCTCTTGTGATTCACTGCGGAGGCTGCATGCTGAACGAGCGTGAGGTCAGGTACCGCAGCAAATGCGCTGCTGACCAGGGCGTGCCGATCACCAACTACGGCACGATGATAGCCTTTGTGCACGGCATACTGGACCGCAGCCTGGAGATTTTTCCGGAGCTGAACTGCAAATAAGGGCTGCTGAACCAATAAGCACTTACAATTCAGCACTTATTCCTGATAAGTTTTACATCTGGAAATATTGTTCGGATGGTGGTCAAAATGGGTATAATCTGTTAAAATTAATCAGATATCTCTGAATATTCAGGAACCTGAGGAGATCACTAATGAGAAAATACGAATGCAAATACGATATCGATTTCCATGATATAAAAGAAATCCTGGATTTTACTGCGGAGAAATACGCTGATAAGACCGCGTTCATCTATAAGAGCAAGGACAGGAAGACAAAGACAGAGATCTCTTTCAAAAAATTCAGGCACGATCTGGATGCTGTCGGGGCATATCTGCTGAGCAAGGGCCTTAAAGATAAGAGGATCGTAGTCATAGGCGCCAACTCGTATATATGGATGGCAGCCTATTACGGGATAGTCGTAAACGTCGGCGTGGTCGTTCCGCTCGACAGGGGACTGCCGGAAGATGAGATCATAAACTCTCTGATCAAGTGCAGGGCCGATGCCATAATCTATGATGAAGAGCTCAAAATGGATTTTGAAAAGATCAGCAAAATGGACGGCATCGCGGCCAAAACGCTGATCCCTATGTCTGAGCTTACGCAGGAAAAGCTGGCGTCATATGAGCCTCTGATCGACGAATATCGTGAGCAGTTCAAGGTGATAGATAAGGATGCAGTCGATATCATACTCTTCACCTCCGGCACATCGGCGACGGCAAAGGCAGCGCAGCTGACGCAGCGCAATATAGCGTCCTGCATCGCATCCATGAGAAAGGTCGAGCCGATCTATGAGGATGACATGGTCATGATCTTCCTCCCTCTGCATCACGCTTTCGGTAATACCGGAACGCTCACCTTCCTCAGCTACGGAGCAACGAACGTGTTCTGCAGCGGACTCAAATACGTCCAGAAGGAGCTCAAGGAATACGGGATCACCGCGTTCTTCTGTGTGCCTCTGATCATAGAGGGCATGATCAACAAGGTCCTCAAAACGGCGGAAAAGGAAGGAAAGCTTGAAAAGCTCGAAAAAGGCCGCAAGCTTTCAAGGCTCCTGATGAAGCTTGGCATAGATATCAGAAGGAAGCTGTTCAAGGATGTTATAGACGGTCTGGGAGGCCATCTGAGATTCCTCATAAGCGGCGCGGCGCCTCTCGATCTCAAGATACTCGAATATGTCACCGATTTCGGCATACTCGCGGTGCAGGGCTACGGTTTGACCGAGACAGCGCCTACTATCGCGTCCGAGAGCTATTTCTTCAGAAGAGCAGGCTCTGTCGGTCATGCGATGCCGGGAGTTGAGGTAAAGATAAACGAACCGGATGAGGATGGCATAGGCGAGCTCTTCGCAAAGGGCCCTAATATCATGAAAGGCTACCTCGACGATGATGAGGCAAACGAAAAGGCCTTTGTTGACGGATGGTACAATACCGGAGACCTCGCAAGGATAGATAAGGACGGATATATCTTTATCACGGGCCGCAAGAAGAACGTAATAGTCCTCAAAAACGGCAAGAATATCTACCCTGAAGAGATAGAGGCTGTGATAGATAAGATCCCGTATGTAGTGGAAAACGTCGTAAGCGGTCAGGAGATTGGCGACGACTACAGGCTGGTCGTGAGCATAGTCTACGATCCTGAGCAGTTTGGCCCTGAGGATGATGTCAAGGCCATAGTCGACGCGGATATCGAAAAGGTCAACAGAGACATGCCTACATATAAGAGGATCAAGGAGGTTTTCCTGCAGACCGAACCGTTCGAAAAGACCACGACTCAAAAGATCAAGAGACGCACCGTCAAGGTAGGACAGGCATAAGAGCTGACGCACCGCGCAAAGCGGTGCGTTTTTTTAAGCGCCTGAACGCTGCATCGCGTAAGGATCGTTTACGCCTGCTGTCCGCTTCGCGGTTTGCCCGTATCCCGCGGCGGGCTATTGCATATTTCTATAGAGAGCGATCGGGCGATAGAATTGATCGATTATCATAAAACGCCGATGGATAGTAAAATTTACATAAGTGCAGATGCTATCGCGCATCCGCATAAGCAGATCGAATATGTATATTGTAAATTGTGAAAAAAAGGGAGAAGGTAAAATCGCAGACAATCAGAAAATGTGGGGCGAACTCGGAATGAATCTTGAGATGCACGATCAGCTTTGCGCTGTTCTTCCGGGAGCTATCGGGGACGTGTTCATGTCGCAGGAAAACAGACCTGAAAGCATGGACTATTTTGATATGGTGCTCGCTGATGTACACGGACTCAGACCGGCAGAGCTCGTAGAGTTCCGCAAGAACGGAGGCAAGGTGTTCGGTACTTTCTGCGCTTACGTGCCTGATGAAGTCATAGTAGCTGCTGATGCTATCGCGACAGGCCTCTGCGCAGGTTCGCAGTTCTGGGTACCGGGCGGTGAGAGATATCTCCCTGCCAATACATGCCCGCTGATCAAGGCTATGCTCGGAGCAAGATTCGACAGGACATGTCCGTTCTACAGACTGGCCGACGTATATATCGGTGAGACCACCTGTGACGGCAAGAAAAAGGCGTATGAGATCCTGGGCACAGACGTACCTATGCACATAATGGATCTGCCTCAGATGAAGAGACCTAAAGATTATCTCAAATGGGCGGATGAGATCAAAGACCTCAAGGATCTCGTAGAAAAAACAACTGGAAACAAGGTAACAGAGGAGAAGCTTGCAGAGGCTATCAAGACTATCAATGCCAAGAGAGCAGCGCTTCAGAGACTCTATGATCTGAGAAAGAACCTCAACGTTCCTATCTCCGGCACAGATACTCTTCTGATCAGCCAGATCGCTTACTATGATGATCCTAAGAGATTTGCAGCCATGGTAAACAAGCTCTGTGACGAGCTCGAAAAGAGAGTTGCGGATGGCGTCAGTGTCGCGGAGGGAAAGAAGAGAATACTCATCACAGGAACACCTATGGCTATTCCTAACTGGAAAATGCACAACCTCGTCGAGACAAGCGGCGGCGTAGTTGTATGCGAGGAGACATGCACAGGCACAAGATATTTCGAGAACCAGGTAGATGAGAGCGGCAAGACTATGGATGAGATGATCCAGAACATCGCTGACAGATACATGGGCATCAACTGCGCATGCTTCACACCAAACACGGCAAGAGCTGACGATGTAGTCAGACTGGCTAAGGAATTCAAGGCTGACGGAGTCATCGATGTAAATCTCATGTTCTGCCAGACATACGATATCGAGGGACGCAGCCTCGAAGAGAGATGCAAGGCAGAGGGGATCCCGTTCCTTGGTCTCGAGACAGACTATACAGACAACGATGCTCAGCAGCTCAAGACAAGGATCGGCGCGTTCATCGAGATGCTCGGCTAATTCCCGGCCAATTCCCGGCCAGGTGCCGGACTGGCAGACCGATACGCTTGAATATAAGAAGCAAAACAACTATAATCGGGGCGGAGATTATCCGCCCCGTTATTTAAGAGGAAATCTATCGGGATAATTCGTGAGTCAATGGCTCACGCAACGCCACTCGATCACTCATGAAAAGGAGAAGAATCCGAATGGCAGAATATCTGCATTATTACATATTGTTTCAGAATCACACGGACGCGACGGCCATGTACCGCGCACTCAAAAACAGCGGGATTTACGCGCAGATAAGTCCGACTCCGCGCGAACTCAGCGTATGCTGCGGAGTTTCCCTGCTTATACACGGTGAAGACGTCGAGGAGATCAAGACCCTTGCATCGGATAAAGGTCTGGCATATCTGTCGATAGATGGTCTGAACAATACCTTCGATAATACGCGGCACAAATACGGATAGTCATAGACGTGGATATCAGTGAGTCAAAAAGAACCGTTCCCGCTGACTCAGGGGAAATACAGGAGTGAAAGAGAGCAAAAATCATGGCAAATAAATATATCGGCATTGACATAGGATCTACAGCATCAAAGGTCTGCGTTCTTGAAGAGGGTAAAGAGCCTCTCTATGAGGTGCTGCCTACAGGATGGAACAGCAAGATCACGGCCGGAATAATCAAAGAGGATCTGGAGAAGAGATTCGGAGAGATAGAAGACGCGCATATAGTTGCTACCGGATACGGCCGGATCAGCGTTGATTATGCCGATCACGTCATAACCGAGATAAGCTGTCACGGAAGAGGCGGCTATGAGATGATCGGCCGGGACTGTACTATTATCGATATAGGCGGACAGGATACCAAGTACATAAACGTAAAGAACGGCAAGCCTGTGGACTTCCTTATGAATGACAAATGCGCGGCCGGCACGGGCAAATTCATCGAGGTCATGGCTAACAGGCTGGGACTGACTATCGAAGAGCTCTTCGATCTCGCAGAGATAGGCGATCCTATCTCCATAAGCTCTCTGTGCACGGTGTTCGCGGAATCAGAGGTGATCAACTACATGGGCGAGGGCAGGAGCCGTGAGGACCTTGCTGCGGGTGTCATCGATTCGGTGGCGCTCAAGGTCGCGACGCTGGTGCAGCGCAAGGAGCTGCAGGATACCATAGTAATCACCGGCGGCTTCAGCAGTAATGAATTCTTCGCGTCGCTGCTTTCCAAAAAACTCGGAAAAACAGCACTTGCCATGCCGGACGGAAGATATGCCGGCGCATACGGAGCAGCTCTCCTGGCGAAGGAAAAAAGCGCTTAATGAATCAAAAAGAACCGTCTGCCCATCATTGACAAGTCAAGAGACTCCTTGTTAAGCAGTTTGTATTGTGCACGCTTTGCTGTGCACAGATCTGCCTGAGGGGTCTTTTATTGTGTGACTCTGCGTTTGTGTGATATGATTAATCAAACTGCAGACTGCTTCATGCGGGCCTTACA
>JAFRGH010000086.1 GCA_017433945.1 Mogibacterium sp.
AAATTGTTAATAAAATCATGGCGGCACAAGATATTGTGTATAACTCACTTTTTGATAAAAATTGTATTAAATTTAGACACACAGAATTAATAATAATATATAGAGAAAATTAGAATAAAATAGCCACGGGTGGAGTACGGCTCTCGCCTCGCTGCGGCTTAACGTAGCGGTACTAAGCTCTGTCTTCGCAGCAAGCTGCTCGCCACTCGCTAAGTACCGGCTACCGCAGAGCCTCCACCCGTGGCTATTTTATTATCTTAAATAAATAATTGACTAAATATGGAGTTTTCCTTATAATATTATGGCTTATGGGCTCATGGAATTCAGAGAGCGCCATAAATATATCACTCTTTTATATTTAGAAGTGAAAGGAAGTAGTAAAAATGAAAAGAACTTATCAGCCAAAGAAGAGACAGAGACTTAAAGAGCACGGATTCCGCAAGAGAATGTCCACAGCTAACGGACGCAAGGTTCTCAAGAGAAGAAGAGCAAGAGGAAGAAAGTCCCTTACTGCTTAGTTTTTTTGTGTCCCGATGAAAGAAAAAAGCAAGTATATACTGCGTAATCAAAAGGATTTTGTAAGGGTATATAACAGAGGTAAATCAAAGGGAAGCAGATATACAGTGATACTGTATAGGAAGAATAATCTGGGATTTACCAGGATAGCTTTTGTATCCAGCAAAAAAGTCGGCAATTCTGTAAAGAGGAACAGAGCCAGGAGACTTATGAGAGAGTCCTACAGATCATTCAGTGACAGTTTATTAAGCGGATACGATATCATATTCGTTGCCCGCAATACGATCAATGAATGCAAAGAGCAGGATGTACATAAATCCATATTAAAAGCTGTAAGATCATGCGGTCTTATACAAGATAAGACATCAGGGACTGAAAAATGAAAGATAAAAAAGGGGCAGACAAAGGAAAAAATATAATACAGAGATTTTTGATAATTATGGTAAAGGCATATCAGCTGGGGATATCGCCTTATATAGGAGCACACTGCAGATATACTCCGACATGCAGCGCATATTTTATAGAAGCTGTGGAAAAATACGGAGCATTGAAAGGAAGCTGGCTCGGAATAAGAAGGATACTCAGATGCCATCCGGGACGCCCGGGAGGATATGATCCTGTACCATAATATAAATGTATTATAAGAACGGAGTAAATTAATGGGAATTATAGCAAAACCTATCGGATATCTGCTGATGTGGATATATAAGCTAGTAGGAAGCTATGGTATAGCCCTCATCATCCTTACACTTATAGTTAAGGTAGTGCTCTACCCTCTCTACGCGAAGCAGATCAAATCATCCGGCGATATGGCGGAGATGTCTGAAAAAGCTCAGGAAATACAGAAGAGATACGCCAACGACAGAGAAAAGATGAATGAGGAAATGCAGAAGCTTTACGCTGAGAACGGATTCAATCCGATGAGTTGCTGTCTGCCTATGCTTATACATTTTCCTATAATCATGGGACTGTTCGCACTTCTCAGAAATCCGATGAAGTATATGCCTTCCGGCAGTACGATGATTTTTGCCAACCATGAATCCTTCCTCTGGATCAAGGATCTTGCTCAGCCTGATATGTGGATACTCCCTATCGCAGCCGGTCTCGCAACATTCTTCGCGTTCAGTATGAACAACGCGATGACGATGCAGCCGGGAGCTTCCGCAGGACAGAACAAAGCGATGAATGCTATCATGAAGTATTTCTTCCCGCTCAGCATTCTGTGGCTCGCAAGATCATACCCTGCCGGCCTCGCGATTTACTGGGCAGGCGGCCAGATCATCCAGATTTTCTTTAATATCCGTATCAATCAGATAAGAAAGAAGATGGCAGAGGAAAAGGAGCATAAAAAGCTCGTACAGAGGGCGGAAAAGGAAATCGCCAGAAAGAGAAGAGCAAGAATGAAAGGAAGTTATCAATAAATGAGATCGTCAGAAAAATGGGGCGTCGATGTGGATACAGCCGTCAATCTCGCGCTCAAGGATCTCAAGCTCACCAGAGATGAGGTGGAAATAGAGGTGCTGGAGGAATCATCCAGCGGTTTCCTCGGAATAGGATCCAAGCTGGCGCGAGTCAGAGTGACAGCAAAAGAAGATAAAAATTCAAACGTCAAAGAAAAAGCCACATTCGACGATATTGATGCTATTCTCGCAAGTCTCCCGGAAAATTCAGCTCAGACGCTTCCTGATGAGGTGAGAGCTGAGTATGACAAATTTGAGGCTGAAGAGAGAGAGGACGCAAGGGCAAGAGAAAAAGCTAACGCAAAATCGAGAAGAAAAGACAGAGATAACAGGAAGAGCCGCAAATACAGCCTGTCTGTTGAGGACACGATGCTGTATGAGGTAAAGAAACTGGATCCTGTAGAGGGACATCCTGTTGAACAGTTCCTCAGAGACATCGCTGACAAGATGGGAGTAGACCTCGAATTTAGCGTAAAAGCAGGAGAAGAGCTGGTATTCGTAGAGATCACCGGTAAGGATACAGGCACAATCATAGGCAAGAGAGGCGCAACACTCGACGCGGTTCAGTGTCTCGCGAGCTATGTGGTAAATAAGGAAAACGGTAAATATACAAGAGTCATACTCGACGCGGAGAACTACAGATCCAAGAGAGAAAAGACACTCGTAAATCTGGCAAACAGACTCGCCGGCAAGGTCGAGAGGACCAAGAAATCCGTAACACTCGAGCCTATGAATCCTTATGAGCGTAAGGTGATACACTGCACACTGCAGAATCATCCTAAGGTAAAGACCAGAAGCGAGGGCAAGGATCCGTACCGCAAGGTCATAATAGAGCTCAAATAGAATAATCAAATAATTAAAAAGTGAGTCAAAATAGTTCAATTCGACTCACTTTTTTTAGTGATGGATCAATTAGAAATTTTCTTTAGAGTCGTCATTCAGTATTTTGAAACTCTGGTTATGTTCCCCTCCTCTACGCGGAACAGTGTTCCGCCGCGAAGCTCCTTTATGACCTCGGCGTTTGGCTCGGCTGATGTGATGAAGAGCTGCACATCCTCTATCTCATTCACGAGAAATCTCTGTCTGTCGAGGTCCAGCTCCGACAGCACGTCGTCGAGCAGCAGCACCGGCGATTCATCGAGCAGCAGACGAGCGATGCGTATTTCCGCAAGCTTAAGAGAGAGCGCGATAGTGCGCTGCTGGCCCTGCGAACCGTATTTCTTCGCGTCTTTTCCGTTTATGTAAAATTCGAGGTCATCCCGGTGCGGGCCGAGTGTAGCGTAGCCGTTACGCATGTCCCTGTCACGATTGTGCCTGAACTGGCTGTATAATATCTCCCGTCCCTCGGGGGAAGTGATAAAATCGCAGCCCGTCCTGTATTCGATAAGAAGCTTTTCGCGGCCTCCCGATATATTGTTCATGATATCGGCAGCCTCCGCGGAGAGCATCTCTGTAAATTCTCTGCGAAATCTTATTATCTCGTAGCCGCTGTCTGCAAGCTGGCTGTCGAAAATATCAAGCATCTCATCGTTGTACTGCCTGCTGCCATCGCTGTGCATGCAGCTTTTGAGAAGCGCGTTTTTTTGCCTGAGCACATCGCTGTATCTGCGGAGGACCTCGTAATACGCGGGCCGCATCTGTGAGATTTCCCTGTTTATAAAGCTGCGCCGCCTGTCGGGGCTGTCCTTGATTATCCTGAGATCGTCAGGCGAGAACAGCACGACAACGACATTGTTGAGGAGCTCTGTTGTCCTGCGAATAAGCTTGCCGTCCTTTTTAATCATCTTCTTGCCGTCAGACCTTATAATAATATTGATATTTTTATCAATATCTTCGCTTTTAATGTCAGTACTGACGCGCGCGGAGTCTTTGCCGAACATAACAAGCTCGGCTGAATTGACCGCGCGAAAAGATCTGGCAAAGGCCGTAAGATATATAGCTTCTATAAGATTGGTCTTACCCTGCGCATTCTCGCCTACTATTATGTTGCGGTCGGCGTCAAAATCGAGCTCCAGACTGCGGTAATTTCTAAAATTTTCAAGAATAATGCTGTTGATCTTCATAGGAGAAATAATATCACAATACAGGTAACAATTCACCCTGCGGACGCGGGCTGTATAGTAAAGCGAATGAGCTGATTGTCTCCGGAGAAAGGAATGATTGTATCAATTAATGAATGAATTATGATAATATAAATGCCAGAGGAGGAGTTAGCCATGAATAAGTATTTAAAAAAATCTTTAAGCATGATATTAGCACTGGTAATGGTATTATCAGCTGTTCCGGTATATGCTGCGTCCGTCACTTATAATGAAGCAGATTTTGAAGCAGTATCACAAATACCTGCAGCGGCTCCTGCTCCTGCAGCAAATCCTGAAAAAGTGATGTCAGTAATAAATGCATTTGCAGGCGCGCTGAAAGGATTTACCGATGATACATCCAAAATGCAGGATGTGACCAAATTTCTTACAAGATTCGGAGGTCTTACATCAACGGTTTCAGGAGTGATAGGAATACTCCAGATGACGGGAGTCATTAAGGACCCTGTTTTCGTGAAGCTTGATCAGGTGCTTGATGATATACACAATGTACAGAGCCAGCTCGGTCAGATGGAAAATAAGATAGATACCATACGGCAGGATCTGGCACGTGTTGCAGTCAGGCAGGAAGAAATAGCAAGAGCCAATAAAGCATCCGAATTTCTCCGGATCTGGAGAGAATTCAACAGAGATTACTGTGAACCTCTTGATAATTACATGGAAGAATATGAGAACATGGTCAATGAGGGCATAAAAAAATGGTGGGGACAGAATTCTCATGAAGGAATCTGGGTACTTTACACAGCAAATGAGAATGAAGACGGAACGACAGATTATCTGGTGACTTATTCATCGGAGGCTTACAGTGAAGGAATTCAGGAAACAGCCGATAACGGAGAAACTGTATATAAAGAAATGAGCTTTGGTTTCCCGGCTGAATATATGCCGAATACCAAAAATGTAAGATTCAATATCGACACATACAGAGACAGCTTTATAAAGCTGGCATCTAAGAAATTTATTGAGGCAGCTGATGGTCACAAGCTTGACGGTTCATTCTCATATACAGAGTGGAATCAGCTGAGTAATACAGAAAAAGAGGATGAGGCTGAGATATATGCTGCGAGAATCCTGGATACGCTTGTATATCATATCGCGTGTGATACTATGACTGAAAATAACCAGTGGGTAGTAAAGGTCAGAAATGCATATACGAATTACTGCGAAAACGTCCTGGCGGCAAATTCAGGAATAAACGCCTTTATAAACGCAATGTTTAAAACCCACGGATTTGAGGGAGAGATAAAGGATGACATCAACTCATTCTGCGATGCCATGGTGATAGAGGCGGGATTTTACAGTACATTCGCTCTTTCATGCGTATCACAGGACAAAATGCAGTCATTATCCAAAAATCAGGATGTACAGAAACTGTTTATGCAAACTATTGAAAGTCTGCCAAAAAAGAAGAGTGAGGCCATAACAGGCTATGATAATTTCTGCTATATCACGGGTACAAAGCTTGAATACACCACCTTTGAAGTGCAGTCAAACGCAGAACTCACTATACGCGGCCAGTATGCATTCTATCCTGATGAACCTAGTACAATCGAACCGTGGAAAGCAAATGTTCCGAATATTGTGGATGGTGTCTATTCTCAGATGCTGTTCAATCAGTATGAAAGACTGCCGCAGGGTAAATCATCATTCATAACTTACCTTCGTGATTATGGAGTAATACCGGATGGACAAATCAAAGAGAGTATAGTGACCAGGTACGGAGGACCGATTGACTTTAATCTGGATGATGGACTCAGGATGGAAAGGCATCAGTCAATCGGCAATTATTTCAAAAATTTAGACGATAAATATACCAACGTCAATAAAGGAAACTCTTCCAAGATAGAGAATAAGTATTTCCTGGTACACGATAAAGTAATCTGTGATACTTTTAATCTCAATAACGGGACTCTGCATACAGATGATATGGTCGGCGCAAGGGCAATATACGGTGAACACCACAGCTACTGGATATACGATGAATTGTGCTTTTTCTTTACCGATAATATGAGGACAAAATACTATAACAACGGTAAAAAGATCAAATACCCGTATTATTTTACCTGCGCGGCTATCAGCAGCGAGTTGATCCACAATCTGAATGGAGAATATGATGAGGATGACGCGAACCCGTTCTACGCATTTGACAGAGCGGTATTTCCGCCGGGAGTATCGGATATCATAGTTCCTGATACAGATGAGACTAAGAATATTCTGACAGATGTCAGACTGAATAAAAACGTAACTTATACCGGTAAGGAGTTAAAGCCTGCAGTCACCGTAATGGCAGGAAAAAAGACTGTGCCTTCATCAGGCTATGATGTCAGCTTCACAGATAACCTGGAGATCGGAAGTGCTATGGTCAAGGTAGAAGGCAAGGGTGAGTACGCGGGAACGGTCATTGGTATTTTCAAAATAGTTCCTAAGGGAACTGCTTTCAAAAAGATCAGGAGGACTAAGACGAATGTTAAACTCAGCTGGAAAAAACAGTCAGCAGAACAATCCGGTGACAGGATCGCAGGTTATCAGATACGCTGGAGCACAAAGTCTTCAATGAAGAACGCGAATAAAAAATCATTTAAGGGATATAAGAAGACTTCGGGAAAGATCAGCGGACTTAAGAATAATAAAAAGTATTATATTCAGATAAGGACATACTATAAGACAAAACGAGGCAATATCTATTCAAAGTGGAGCGGGAAAAAAACCGTGAAAACAGGAAAGTAAGATGGTCTATATGGTATAATGGTCTCTACAGATAATACGGCTTTGCCGTAAGGTAGAGACCATTGATCTGCGGCGGCATGGCGCCTTCGATAGAATCTTTCATAGGATTCAGGATCAAATAAAGTTATTGTTTTCTTTAGCGAGGAAAAATATGAACAATAAAAGGGGCGGCATCGGCGGCAAACTGCTGCTGGTATTGATACTGATGATGGCATCAGCTGTAGGCGGCGCGTATGCTTACAGCATACTTGACGGCAAGATGGCTGTTTCGGATGCTGAAAAGGTGATCGAAAGAGTCAGTGTGTCTGACTATGACACAGCTGAAGCCGAAACTATAGAAGGATATATAGAGCAGGCAAAAAAGGATCTTGAAACAGCCAAGTCCCGCAACGAGGTATATGAGATAACTGACAGATTCAAGACTGACGTGTCCAAGGTCATGACGAGGAATGAAAAGGAGCTCGAGGCGGCACGCAGGGAGCTTGAAGAAGCCCGCAAGAACAGCGCAGCTAATGATACCGAAAGCGGCACTGATACAGGCCAGTCAGGAAGCAGTTTTGGTGCAGACGACAGCAGCGAAAGCGGCAAGGGCAGCGGAATATTCAATAATATTTTCGGCAATAAGGATGATGAAAGCGAAGCAGATAATTACAGCGGCAGTGAGGAATCCGATTCCGCGTATTGATCAGATGCATACTGATAAAATGAATATATAAGGGAGGACTGCGATGAAGAGAAAAAGTCTAATATACACAATTATGATAATGGCGCTTCTGATGGCGTTAGTAATGTCTTCGTGCGAAAAAAAGCCTGAGACCCTGGAGGAATTCGTTAACAGCAACGAGGAATCGATGGAGGACATTCAAAAGACTGCCGATGAATCAGGACTCAAGGTTGATATCAAGGGAAATGAAGTTACGTATTCATATGATATCAGCGATTATGATGGAATGACTGAAGAAATAGCAAAGGGCGATCAGATGAAAAAAGCTCTTGAGGATGCGCTGAATGACGCTTCGGATACATTTACCGGGCTATGCGGCGACCTCGAAGAGGAATCCGGGATAGAGGGAGTGACTATCAAGGTCAACTATACATTTAAGGACGAAAATCTGATAACAAAGGTGTATGACAAATCAGGGATAGTTGAAAAATAAGATCGAAAAATGCAACTATCAGTAAGACAGCATCAAAATAACAAGAGCATCAATATACCGGCTCACAGCAGCCGGTATTATTGTTTCGGAAAAGCTTCATATGCCTTCAAAGGGCAAAAATCGGCGATTTGAGGGATTTTAGTAATAATTATACGATTTAGCAAAACTTGCAAAATAATGGCTCATATGGTAAAATTTGGGCGCAAAAATTATGGTCTAAAATGACCGTTTTTTAATGTAAAGCTTGATTTTTCAAGGGATAGAGCCGGTTAAGACTTATTATCCCATAAAGGAAAGGTAAAAAAGGATATAATGGCTCAGCAACAGGAATACGGCGCCAGTCAGATAGAGGTACTCGAGGGTCTTAAGCCGGTCCGTCTGAGACCGGGTATGTACATAGGCAGTACCGGTCCGGCGGGTCTCCACCATCTCGTATATGAGATAGTGGACAACTCTGTCGACGAAGCGCTCGCAGGATTCTGCAAACACATATCGGTAAGCATAGAGCAGGACAATTCCATCACCGTGCAGGATGACGGAAGAGGAATGCCTGTGGATATACACCCTAAGATGGGTATCCCTGCCGTTCAGGTAATACACACCCAGCTGCACGCCGGCGGTAAATTCGGCGGAGGAGGATACAAGGTGTCCGGCGGTCTGCACGGCGTAGGCGCATCAGTCGTAAACGCTCTCTCCACCCACATGGTCGTACAGGTAAGAAGAGACCACAAGATATACGAGCAGGAATATTTTAAGGGTGAGACCGCGACAGAGCTTAAGGTCATCGGCGAATACGAGGACGGCGAGACAGGATCGAGAACGCAGTTCTGGCCGGACGGAGAAATTTTTGACGAGACCGTCTACGATTACGAGACGCTGCAGCGCAGGCTGCGCGAGATGGCTTTTCTCAACAAAGGCCTCTCGATCTCGCTCGAGGACAAGCGCGTAACGCCGAGCCGCAAGGATCATTTTCACTATGAAGGCGGCATCAAGCAGTTCGTCGAGTTTCTCAACACCAACAAGGATCCAGTCAACGAGACGATATTCTATTTTGAAGCGCAAAAGACCGGTTACGAGGTAGAGGTGGCTCTGCAGTCCACAGACCGGTACAGCGAGACCATCATGTCGTACGCCAACAACATCCACACCACAGAGGGAGGCTGCCACGAGGTCGGATTCAAGTCGGCGCTGACGAGGACCATCACCGACTACGCGCACACGAACACAGTTCTCAAGGACAACGACGACTCGCTGCAGGGCGACGACGTCAGAGAGGGCATAACCGCGATTGTCTCGGTCAAGCTGACCAACCCTCAGTTCGAGGGACAGACGAAGGCCAAGCTCGGAAACGCCGAGGTCAAGGGCTTCGTCGAGACAAACACGACAGAGCAGCTGACGTATTTCCTCGAGGAGAATCCGAAGCAGGCGAAGGTCATCATCGACAAATGCCTCAAGGCGCAGCGCGCGAGAGAGGCTGCGCGCAAGGCGAGAGAAATAACGCGTAAGACCTCGGTGCTCGACACTACGTCGCTGCCGGGCAAGCTGGACGACTGCTCCGAAAAGGATCCGGCGCTTTCGGAAATATTCCTCGTAGAGGGTGATTCCGCGGGCGGATCGGCAAAGCAGGGAAGAGACCGCAAGAGACAGGCGGTGCTGCCTCTCAGAGGTAAGATACTGAATGTCGAAAAGGCGAGACTCGACAGAGTGCTGAGCTCAGAAGAGATAAAGAACATGATTACGGCCTTCGGCTGCAACGTCGGCAAGGACTTTGATATCGAAAAGCTGAGATATCACAAGATCATCATCATGACCGATGCCGATGTCGACGGAGCGCATATAAGGACGCTGCTGCTGACATTCTTCTTCAGATACATGACGCCGCTGATAGAGGGCGGCTATGTCTACGCAGCCCAGCCGCCTCTGTTCAGAGTGAAGCAGGGCAAGCAGATATGGTATACCTACTCTGACGCTGAGCAGGACAAGCTTCTCGCCGAGCTCAAATCAAAGGGCGGCAACAACAAGATAGAGATACAGCGCTACAAGGGACTCGGAGAAATGGACTTTAACCAGCTCTGGGATACCACTATGGACTATAACCACCGCACGCTCGTAAGGATAACCATGGACGACGCGCAGTCGGCGGACGAAATATTCACGACGCTGATGGGCGACAAGGTGCCGCCGCGCAAGGCATTCATCGAGCAGAACGCACGCTACGTGCAGAACCTCGACATCTGATTTAGGCAAGATTTGGATAATGTGGCTAAAAAAGCCTGCGCGGGAGGCTCTGCGGTAGCCGGTACTTAGCGATTGGCGAGCAGCTTGCTGCGAAGACAGAGCTTAGTACCGCTGCGTTAAGCCGCAGCGAGGCGAGAGCCGTACTCCCGAGCAGGATTTTTTAGCCAAAGGAATTATACTATGGCAGAAATAATAGACAACAGCAATATAATAGAGCACGAGATATATGACGAGATGAAAAACTCGTATATCGACTACGCGATGAGCGTAATCGTCGGGCGTGCTCTCCCGGACGTCAGGGACGGACTGAAGCCTGTACACCGCAGGATACTCTACGGCATGCAGCAGCTCGGCACGACTCCGGACAAGCCTCACAAAAAATCGGCGCGTATCGTCGGTGAGGTAATGGGTAAATACCATCCGCACGGAGACAGCTCCATATATGACGCGATGGTCAAGCTCGCGCAGGACTTCAGCACGAGATATCCTCTCGTCGACGGCCACGGCAATTTCGGCTCGGTCGACGGCGACGGCGCGGCCGCGATGAGATACACCGAGGCGAGGATGTCACCGTTCTCGCTGCAGATGATCAGAGACATCGAAAAAGACACTGTCGATTTTATGGACAATTTTGACGGCGAGGAGCAGGAGCCTGTGGTACTGCCGTCGAG
Organism: Mogibacterium sp.; assembly: GCA_017433945.1. Classification (GTDB taxonomy): domain Bacteria; phylum Bacillota; class Clostridia; order Peptostreptococcales; family Anaerovoracaceae; genus Crickella. The sequence continues at coordinate 10,869 of JAFRGH010000086.1, forward strand.
AGTCCCTAACCTGCTGATCAACGGATCCAACGGTATCGCAGTAGGTATGGCGACATCGATACCGCCGCATAACCTCGGAGAGACGATAGACGCCTGCGTCAAGCTCATAGACGAGCCTGAATGCGAGATAGACGATCTGATCAGGATAATCAAGGCTCCGGATTTTCCGACCGGCGCGATGATACTCGGCAGGAATGCCGCGAGAGAGGCATATCGCACCGGCCAGGGCAAGATAAACGTCCGCTCGGTCTGCGAGATAGAAGAGACCAAGCACGGCAGGATGCGCATAGTCGTAAGCGAGATCCCGTTCCAGGTCAACAAGGCCAGACTCATCGAGTCGATGGCGGATCTCGTAAGGGACAAGAGGCTCGAGGGAGTTTCGGCGATCAGGGACGAATCCAACAGGGAAGGGACCCGCATCGTCATAGAGCTCAAAAAGGATGTCAATCCTAACGTAATCCTCAACAGGCTGTATAAGCACACGGCTCTGCAGACCTCGTTCAGCATGATAATGCTGGCACTTGTTGACGGAGAGCCGAGGATACTCAATCTCAAGCAGATACTTGAGGAATATCTCAAGCATCAGAAGATAGTAGTCACACGCAGGACGAGATTTGACCTCGCGAAGGCGGAGGCCAGGGCACATATACTGGAAGGACTCATCATCGCGCTCGACAATATAGACGAGGTCATCCAGACAATCAGATCGTCATACAACGACGCCAGAGAAAAGCTGATGCTCAGGTTCGGGCTCACTGAGATACAGGCACAGGCCATACTCGATATGAGACTGGCCAGACTGCAGGGTCTGGAACGCGAAAAGATCCAGGCAGAGTATGAGGAGCTGCAAAAGAAGATCGCCTATTACAAGAGCCTGCTCGCGGACGAGCATCTGCTGATGGGAGTCATCAAGGACGAGCTGCTCGAGATCAAGGCAAAGTGGGGAGACCCGCGCAGGACAAGGATAGTAGCAGATGCCGGCGAGCTCGACGAAGAATCGCTTATCAATGAAGAGGATGTCGCGATCACGCTGACACATCTCGGATACGTCAAGAGAGTTCCGGCTGATACATACAAGGCTCAGAAGAGAGGCGGCAAGGGTATAGTCGGACTCACGACGAGAGAGAATGATTTCGTCAAGGATCTGATAATAACCAGCACCCACGACTACCTGATGTTCTTCACGGACATGGGCCGCGTCTACAAGATCAAGGCCTACGAGATACCTGAGGCATCGAGGACAGCAAAGGGTACGCCGGTCATCAATTTCCTCAACCTGAACAGCGGAGAGAGAGTCACGGCAGTCATACCTATCAGAGAATTCGATACGGGCGAATGCCTCGTAATGGTCACAAAGCAGGGAACCATCAAAAAGACACCGCTGTCCGAGTTCACGTCGAACCGCAAGAACGGTCTGATCGCGATAAGCCTCAGAGAGGACGACAAGCTGATAGCTGTCGCGCAGGCGGGCGGCAACGAGAATGTACTCGTAGTGACCAGAGAGGGCAAGTCCATAGCATTCTCCGAAAAGGATGTAAGACCTATGGGCAGAAATGCAGGCGGAGTCAGAGCGATACTTCTCGACGATGGCGACGAGGTCGTATCGATGGAGCTCGACATAGACCAGACGCGCAAAATGCTCGTCATCACCGAGAACGGATTCGGCAAGAGGACTCCTCTCGATGAATACAGGCTGCAGGCCCGCGGCGGCAAGGGCGTAGCCACCTACGACAAGACCAAGTTCGACAAGACAGGCAAGCTCGTCGGAGCGACACTGGTCGGAGATGAGGACGAGGTCATGGTGATCAACTCGAACGGCGTCATCATCAGGATACACGCCAGCGATGTCAGCACCTCCGGCAGGACGACCCAGGGCGTCAAGATCATGAAAGTAGAGGAAGGCAATCACATCGTCACCTTCGCCAAGGTCGTAGATGAAGAAAATGGAGAAAAGCCGGAGGCTGCGGATGCAGAGGATACAGCGGATAAGCCGGCATCAGAAGAAACGCCGGAATCCGCTGAAGCACAGGAAAACACAGGACCTGACGAAGAGTAAATAAGGCTGTTCATAACAGGAAAAGAAAAAGTAAGACATAAACTAAGACCGTCTTTATCTCAAAAAAAGAGATAAAGGCGGTTTTGAGTTTGAAAATGAGAGATAATGAGTAAGGGAATCAGAGCATTCCCCGGCAAATCTAAAAATCCATTAATCTAAACGTGCGTTAATTGAACGAAGGCATCACTGCTGTTAAAATTCTGGTACGGCGGCAGCATGAGCGAAGTGCCTGCTGCCATCCCGCTATCCAGGGATGCATTGGGGATATACGGGGTAAATCAGGATACAGAAAGAAGTGATGCCTTATGCATAGGAAAAGAAAAGAAAACACACTGTTCAGGCGCGGCTTGGGAGCTTTGATGTGCCTGCTGCTTTCGGCAGCGATGGTGATGCCGGCGGCTCTGCCGTGCAGAGCATTTGCGGAAATATCGACGCAGTCCGCGGAGGATGCTGTATCTGCGCAGACTGTGCAGACTGAGAACGATGATTTCTCAGGCGTAAATAAAGATGCAGCAGCAGAAATGACCTCAGACGTTTCGGCAGACGGCGCGGATACGGATGCCGCCCTGAATGAGCAGACCGATGCAGAGGCTGCGCAGCAGAATGAAAGCAGCAGCGAAGTAAAGAGCTCCGGCCTGAATGTAAAGACACTCATTGTAGGCGGATCGGTATCAGAAGAGGCCAAGGGAGCCGCCGCGATAGAATCGGAAACAAAACAGGCAAAGACCATCAAGCTCGATGATAAAAAGATAAGCTTCAGCAACAAGGTCATCAAGGGCTCGTATTTGGGAGATGATTACATACCGCAGGATGTAAGGATCAAGGCGTATAAGACCAAGATCAAAGTCAGCTGGACGGCGCCGAAGGATACGGATATCGATGGATATATCATCATCCGCAGGAACCTCGAGCAGCCTGAAGGCGAGGATGCAGCAGAGGAATGGACTGAGCTGACAAGGACAGCGAGCGGCAAGCTGAGCTATACCGATGGGACAGCCTCAGTCAAGAACACCGAATACATGTATGCAGTCTGCGCGTATAAAAAGCTCAGCAGCGGAACCAGGATCTCTCACATGTCCGACTGGGCATCCGGGATCACAACAAAGAGCAGCAAAGTGAATGTATATTCGCTCTCGCTGAGCAAGCCGGCCAGGACCACTTGTGTAAGCAAGGGCAAGACGGTCAAGATCTCACCGACTTTCCCGTCGAAGCCTTACACCAAGGCTCTGAGATGGTCGAGTTCTGATGAGTCCAAGGCGACTGTCACCTCGAAGGGCAAGGTCAAGGGCATCAAAAAGGGACCGGTCACCATCACAGCTAAGATGCACACAGGCGAAGAATTTTCGACCAAGGTCAGAATAGTAAAACCGGGCACATCCGCAGCCATGCTCACCGTAATGAAGAGCTGGATGGGATACAGCTACTCGAACGGCAAGCACAAGGGGATCATCGATCTCTACAATAGCATGACGCCGCTGCCTGTAGGCTATACGATGAAATATACTGACGCCTGGTGCGATGCCAGCGTGTCAGCGGCAGCTATAGTCGCGGGCTGTACAGAGCTGACCGGCAGAGAGTGCAGCGTGCCGAGACACATTACCATATTCAAGAAGCTGGGAATATGGGAGGAAAACGGCAAGATCACACCGAAGCCGGGAGATCTCATAGTATTCAGCTGGAACAAGAGCAAACAGCCTAACAACGCCAGCGCCAGCCACATAGGCATAGTGGAGAGCGTCAAGGACGGCGTAATAACCACTATTGAAGGGAACAAGGGCTCTGGAGAGGTAGCAAGAAGATACATTTCTGTCGGATGGGGCTTTATCCGCGGCTACGCGAGACCGAATTATTCGAAGTGAATAAGCGGCTCATATGACTCACGAACTAACGATCTGACGACAAACGGACCCCTGTCCGGATCGAAGACTTCGCTTCGGACAGGGGTCCGCGCATGCAGGTCCATGAACGGAT
>JAFRGH010000087.1 GCA_017433945.1 Mogibacterium sp.
AAATTTCAACGAAAAAAGCCTCTAACCGTTGTGGTTAAAGGCCCTGCTGGAGCGGGTGACGGGAATCGACCCCTCGACGTAAGCTTGGGAAGCTCAAGTTTTGCCATTAAACTACACCCGCCTATTATTTTTGCTGAGCAGTGCCGCGGCCGTTCACGACACTGCTCATTATATAACAGATCTTCCAATTTTTGAACCCTAAAATGAGTCAAAAAGAACCATCCCCAGTAACTCATCGGGTTTTAGCCGAGTTCCGCAATTGTCTCCTTGATGATCGCAGGGAGCTTCGCGCAGTTTTTCTCTGCGACTGACGCGACGGAGACTCTGACGCCGCCGTTCACCGGGATCAGGAATACGTCCTTTTTCGCGAGGGCGTTGATCAGGGCATCAGGGCCTTTGTACGGGATGGTGACGAAGAATCCCGCGCGGAACGGCACCATTTCAAGGCCTGCCTCCCTGGCCGCCTTTTCAAATGCTTTGCCCCTGGCGAGCAGCATGTCTCTCCAGTGCTTTCTCTCCGCGTCTACCTTCGCGAGCAGCTCAGGATCGCTGTATATCTTTTCGATGACTACCTGCGGTGCTCTCGGAGGGTTGGACCATGTATTGCGCGCCGCAAACGAGCATGCCTTTTCGAATTCAGCTGCTACCTCCGGATTATGGGCGAGGCAGATCATCGCCGCGCATCTCGCGCCGTACATGGTGAAGGTCTTCGAAGCGCTGTACGCGATTATCGGCAGGACGTTTGCCCTGAGATTGTCGATTACCTGCAGGAAAGCTCTCGTCTCCGACTCTTCTCCCGCGAAATCCATATACGCGACGTCGCAGACGAGGGCGACCTTTTTCTCGAGATCGACGTTGTCGAGCACTTCCTTGACGCCGTACCAGTCGTCCATCGACAGCGAGTAGCCCGTCGGATTGCTGGCAGGTGTGTTGAGAATGATCACGAGATGCTCCTGATTTCTCAGCAGCTTGCTTACTTTATATCCGAAATCCGCGATGTTGAAATTACCCTCTTCATCGAACATTTCGAAGGTCTCGAGCGACTTGCCCTGCTCGACCGCGATGCTGCTGTAAGGGCCCCAGTACCAGCTGTGCGAAAGTATCCTGTCGCCCGGGCAGGAATAATTGTCGACCGCAGTCCTGATGGCTCCGGTGCCGCCCGGTGTCGCCACGACTCCGATGTAGCTCTTCGGCTCGAACGATCCGAAGGCGGCTTTCTTTATAGCTTCCCTGAATCCCGGCAGTCCCGCGATCGGCGCGTATTCGGCAAAATCTGGTCCGGACAGCGTCTTCAGCGTCTCGGTTACCGAATCGAGCACGACCAGGTTAGCATCGTCGTCATAGAGTGCGCCGACCGTGCCGTTGATCACGTTCGCCTTGCCTTTTTCCGCGATCGCCGCCTTGGCCCTCGCGACCGCCGTGAAATTTCTGTCGCCCTCCGGTATCTCTCTGCCGTTGAATGTAACCATGGATTTGATACTCATTTCGTCCTCCTTCTTTATATCTGCTGCTGTATCTGTTTCTGCATCTGCCTCTGTTCCGGCATCATGCAAAAACTCATATGCCGCGCCGGGCCTGCGCCCGATCACGACTCTTTTTATCTTTTCACCCTGGCCGCTGAATTTGGCCTCGTACTCGGTCTCTATGTTAAAATCTGCGCGCTCCGCCGGATCCTCTATCGCGGCCGCTGCGGCGTGCAGATCTCTCGTGATGTCGAGTATCTTAAGATCCGCGGCGAGTATCTCCTGGATCGACCACTCGAAGAGTCCGGTGTTGTCCGTCTTGAATACGACTCTGCCGTCTGCTTTGAGCACGCGAAAATATGTTTTGAGGCGCTCCCTGTAGGTCAGGCGCCTCCGGTACCAGTAGTTCTTTGGCAGAGGGTCGCTGAAATTCAGATAGATGCCGTCGGCCTCTGCATCTCCGAACCACTCTGTCAGGTCGTCGACAAAATCCGGCGCGAACACGACGTTGTCAAGCTTCGCGTCCCTCACCTTTTCGAGTGCGCGAAGCATGACGCTGCGGTTGCCCTCGATCGCGACGAAAAAATTGTCCGGCTGGCGAGCAGCTATTTCTGAAATAAATTTGCCCTTGCCGCAGCCTATCTCTATGTAGATAGGCCTGCCGCCTGCTCTTTCACTCCAGTATCCTCTCAGCTCTGACGGCTCGTATATCACTATGTCGCTGTAATTATCGTATTTTTCTTCCAGGTGTTTTATCTTTCTCTGTCTCATTTTGCTGAAATATTATTCCCATTCCGGGATCTCCGGAATATAGTAAATAATCCGGAATGTTTCTCCTTGTGTTTTTTATTATGGTTTTCAGAATTATAATTATATTATGCTTATTGATATAATATTGTGATTATTATGAGCACATATACACTATAATGTGACTCAGCGGTGATAAAAGGATCCGGAGGATGGTCAGTCCGGTTCACAGGTATAATATATTGGTCAATTTGCATCAGTCGTCAGCTGCTACAATACCGAACCGAGCTGCCGTGAAGCGATGATGACTGCGAGGAAGCCAATCAGCAGCACTGCCGCGACCGCGTCCCCTCTGTGGAAATGGATTTCATTCATCCTGGTGCGGCCTTTGCCTCCGTGGTAGCATCTCGCCTCCATTGCGAGCGCCAGTTCCTGGGCTATCCTGAACGAGCTTATGAAGAGCGGTACCAGGATAGGTATAAGACTTTTGGCTCTCTGTATTATATTGCCTGATTCAAAGTCCGCGCCTCTCGCCTGCTGTGCCTTTATTATCTTGTCAGTCTCCTCCATTAGTGTCGGAATGAATCTGAGCGCGATAGTCATCATCAGCGCGATCTCATGGCTCGGCACTCCGATCTTTGAAAGCGGACTCATGAGCTTTTCGAGTCCGTCTGTCAGCTCTATTGGCTTGGTCGTAAGCGTCAGAATGGATGAGCCTATGATCAGCAGCACCAGCCTTATCGCCATGAACGCAGCCCGTATCACGCCCTCATATGTTATGGTGATGAATTTCCAGTGCCAGAGTACACGTCCGTCAGTCAGGAATATGTTTAATATCAGTGTGAAAAATATGATCAGAAATACTGCTGTCAGTCCGCGGAATATGAATCTGAGAGGGACGCGCGACAGGGCTATGACCGCGAACAGGGCAGCTGCCGCAATCAGGAATCCGGCGAAATTTTTTACCAGAAACAGCTCTACGATGTAGAGCATGGTTGCCGTTATTTTTACTCTCGCGTCCAGCCTGTGTACCGGCGAATCAGCCGGGTAGTACTGGCCCAGTGTAATATCCCTGATCATTTAATTATTTATAAAAGCTTTTATATCTGCCGCAGCCTGTGTGATGCTGAGGGCTTCGCTCTTGAAGCCCGGCACAATGCGCGCAAGCTTATCTGTCATTTCTCTTGCCGGAGGTACATTGAGTCCCATCCCGGCAAGCTCTTCCGAGTGAGCGAATACCTGAGCCGGTGTTCCTTCAAGAACTATCCTGCCGGTATTCATCACTATCACTTTATCTGCCATTGACGCGATGTCCGCCATATTATGGGATACGAAGACGATGCTCATTCCTTCGTTTTCGTGAATCCGCTTTACCATTGAGAGGATCTCCCTGTGCGCCTTAGGGTCGAGTCCGGCAGTCGGTTCGTCAAGTATCAGTACCTTGGGCTCCATCGCAAGGACTCCGGCTAGTGCGATCCTTCTTTTGTTGCCGCCGCTGTGTTCGAACGGGGACATATCTTTTATTTCTTCATAATTAAGACCGACTAAATCAAGCGCGTACCTGACTCTCCGCTGGATCTCGTCTTCGTCGAGGCCCAGATTGCGCGGCCCGAACGCGACATCCTTTGCAACGGTCTCTTCAAAGAGCTGGTATTCGGGATACTGAAAAACCAGCCCCACTCTGCGGCGGATATCGACGAGCTTTGTGCTGCCGTCGGTTATACATGCGTCATCTATCCACACTTCGCCCGAATCCGGCTTCAACAGCCCGTTCAGATGCTGCAGGAGAGTTGATTTGCCCGATCCGGTATGTCCGATCACGCCAAGGATGCTGCCGTCTTCTATCTCGAATGACACATCATCGAGCGCGGCTGTCTCACCGGGCAGACCTTTATTATATATGTATTTAAGATTCTTTACAGTAATGGACATTTTATTATGGTTTCGTATGTGGTTTTGCAGCTTAACGTCTCATATACGCAGCGAGTCCTTCGATGTCTGTTATGTCTGATGGGAGGCCGGCTTTTTCACGCAGCTCGATGAAAGGCGGCAGCTCGAGGCCTGCGCGCTCTATCATTTCCGTATCTGAGAAGAGGCGCGCAGGCGTCCTGTCGCACAGGACGCGGCCCGCGTTCATGACTATGACGCGGCCCGCCTCGGCTGCCTCTTCCATAAAATGCGTGATCAGTATAGTTGTGATGCCTTCCGAATTAAGCTCCTTTATTATTTTCATTACGCTTTCGCGCCCCTTTGGATCAAGCATGGCTGTAGGCTCATCAAATATTATGCATTCGGGCCTCATAGCTACAGCGCCTGCTATCGCTATCCTTTGCTTCTGCCCGCCCGAAAGCATGTGAGCGCCCTTATTTCTCTGTTCATACATCCCGACTCGCCTGAGAGCATCATCAACCCTGCGCCTTATTTCCGCAGGCTCGACGCCCAGATTCTCCGGACCGAACGCCACATCATCCTCAACAATAGATGAGACGATCTGGTTATCAGGATTCTGGAACACCATTCCCACACGGCTCCTGATGTCCCAGAGCCGCGATTCATCCCTTGTGTTCATGCTGTCAACAGTCACATCACCCTTTGTAGGAAGGATCAGTCCGTTCAGACATTTGGCCAGTGTAGACTTTCCGGATCCGTTCATGCCAACAACAGCAGCAAAGCTGCCCTTTTCGATCTCAAGACTTATATCGTCAAGAGCCTTCCTTCCGGGCACCTCGCTGCCATCCTCGTTTACCTTCATGAACTGAACCGTCAGATTCTTTATCTCGATAAACGCCATTCACAACTCCTGCTGTATTGATTCGCAGAGCTAATTATACACTTCATTCTTCCCTGTTCCAAGAGAAAAGCCGGCCCATGCCGGCTTTCTCTCAAGCAACTAGTGATTGTTCTCTATGAAAGGTCCCCTAATTCCGTTTCATATCAAAAATCCTGTATATTAACCCTTTTGCTTCGTTTCGTATTTTACTCGTGTGAAACAAACGTTCAATACTTTTTTATGTATTTTGACAAAAACTTGCGCATGTTTTTGTCTTTATTAACGAACATCATGTCGCAGCTTACTCAGCCTTATATACCTGTCCCGAATACAGCTTTGATTCATCGACCTTGTCATGGACCTTTTCATTCCATTCCGAAGGGTCGTAATCGTGGATCGCGACTGACAGATGACTTTTCTGGCATCCGAGTTCCTTCATCATCGTCTCAACTACAGCGTCTGCAACTCTCTTTTTGGTTTCGTCGTCTCTTCCCGAGAACATGCTGATATCGATATGCGGCATTTGTTTTCCTCCTTTTTATTCCCAAACGGTTCCTATACCGGCCCCGCATGCTTTTTTGTAAATACTGTCTGCTGCCATGAGATCAAGGGCGCCTATTCCGACGTTCTCGAATACGATAATCTCGTCATCTGATTCGCGTCCCGGGATCCTGCCGAGAATACAGTCGCCAATATCTCCGGTAAACTGTTCCCTGCTCAGCGTTCCCTCATCGAGAGGTCTCAGTATGTCCCCGGATTCCGAGAGCACAGCGTCCTCGGAGTCGAAATATATTTTTGCGCATTTTGCGAATACTGCAGGATCGAGCTCCTGCATATCATATGTATACGCGCCAACCGCGCTGATAGTACAGCCCGGTTTGAAATACTCGGCGCTGCAAACCGGAGTACCCGACACAGTGACGAGTATAACGAGATCCGCGTCCCTGACCGCTTCGTTTGTATCGGCGCACGCGATTATTTCTGCACCGTACGAGGACATTTCCGCTCTGGCTTTTTCGACAAACGCTTTTGTCTTTTCGAAGTCGCGCGCGGCTACCCGCACCTCTTTGAGCGGTCTTGCCGTCAGCATCGCTTCGAGCTGGCACATCGCCTGACTGCCGGTACCGATCATCGCGCCGATTCGCGCATTTTTTACACCGAGCAGATCAAAGGCTGCCCCGCTTGCCGCTGCCGTCCTGAGCGCAGTGACATAGGTCCCGTCCATCAGAGCTTTGACAAGACCTGTTTCTCCATCGATCAGCAGAACCTGTCCAATCGATGCCGGAAGTCCTTTTGACGGATTGTTCGGCATGATGTTTACTATCTTGAGCCCTGCTGAGCCCATTTCCTCACTATAGGCCGGCATAAACAAAAAATTTCCTTTGCTGCCATTGATCACCGCCCGCAGCGGAACATCGAATTTACCCTCACTGAACATGCGGTAGCATTTCTTATCAGTTTCAATGGCATCCTTCATGGTGAACACCGACCGTATTTCATCTTTATTAAGTAAAAGCATTTTTCCTCTTTTATAACTCTTATGTTTTTCACTTGTGTAAACTATCATCAGCGATCTACCAATGATATTACTGAATAATGACACAGGCGGTCACCTATACATGCGCCCGCCTGTTCATCTGCTATTATCTTTGATTAGTAATCACGTCTGTTTTTGCACCAGAAATGCCATTTTGGTGCAGGCGGAATCTCTTCGCCGTTAACAACAGCCTTGATCACTCTGCGATGTGTGTAAGCGCAGCATGCGCACGCTGCCACTGATGCGACAACCATAAATTTTTTCATCGTTGTTCTCCTTTACTGCTTTACTGCCAAAACTATTTCGCAAATTATCGAATCGATTCCGGTCCCATTACCCGATCATTATTGCAGGAATATTCCCGGCAAACTACAGGAGTGCCTCCAGCTGCGCTTTTTGCATCAGTCCGGCTTCCTTGAATGTGATCTCGCCGTTCTTGACTACCATGATAGTAGGAATGCTGCTGATCCCGAGCTGCATTGCGACAGCAGGAGCGTCATCGACGTTGAGCTTGCAGAATTTTACATCGGATCTCTCGTTGCTCAGCTGCTCAACGATAGGTCCCTGCATCTTGCATGGTCCGCACCAGTCAGCATAAAAATCCACGAGTACGGTTCCCTCTGCCTTCATTACTTCCTGTTCATAGGTATCCTGTGTGATCATATTAATCATTTTGATTCTTCCTCCTTATGTTTCCAGTCCCTAAATATGGTTTTATGATATTCAAGTTTACAAACATTCTATCCGCAAAACAGTATACCATATTGTCTCAGAGATTGGTGAAGAAATTGTGTACCTAAAAAGCGCTGCCCGTCATGAGCAGCGCCTTAATGTATTTACTGTTTTTGGATCGCGCAGCCAACAATGCTACGGGCAAAAAGACAAGTTTTCTATCGGAGGAGCCTGCCTCCGGAGATCAAGGTTCTCGTCTATACGGCAACGCCGTATGATCCGAAGAGAACCTTACTCGATGATCTCAGTAACAACGCCGGATCCTACTGTCCTTCCGCCTTCTCTGATAGCGAATCTCAGTCCTTCTTCGATAGCGATTGGTGTGATCAGCTCGATCTCCATTACTACGTTATCTCCAGGCATGCACATCTCTGTGCCTTCAGGAAGATGCAGATCTCCTGTTACGTCTGTCGTTCTGAAATAGAACTGTGGTCTGTATCCGTTGAAGAATGGTGTGTGGCGGCCGCCCTCTTCCTTCTTCAGTACGTATACCTGGCCCTTGAACTTTGTATGAGGATGGATTGTTCCCGGCTTTGCCAGTACCTGTCCTCTTTCGATCTCTGT
>JAFRGH010000088.1 GCA_017433945.1 Mogibacterium sp.
GCGAACGCCATCATCAGAACCATGAGCTTGCGCATCATAGCTGTTCTTCCGGTCATAACATTTCCTCCATTTATCTTGAATACCAATAACTATCTTATATATTTTACCAATTATTAGTATACGACTAACAATAGATATGCTCAATTGCTATCCGGCAACGTATTATTGTATTGAATAGTAAAATTGCCCTAATTGTATTATTGCCGCTCTTTCATTTTACGGCCTATGCGATACATAAGTGATATTGACAGAGGTAATTATATCTTGTCGTACTATCGATCCATTCAATTATCAAATCGATTGACGCAGTTGCTACAATTGTCCTGACACATGCTGACCATCAGGCATATTATGCTGATCAGTCACTTGACATAGTTGACATAAATGGAGGTCCTGAAGGATCATCAATAATAAATTTCAGAAAGGTCTTAAAATGCAGTACAAAGATGCTTCGGAATGCGTTCACTGCCACATCTGCCGTGACAGCTGCGCGTTTCTTTCAAAATACGGTATAGATATAGGCGATACGGAAAGGCTCAGGGAGCTGGCGTATCACTGCTTCCTCTGCGGCCGCTGCACCGAGGTATGCCCGCTTCATATCGACGGCAGGCAGACGGTGCTCGGGCTCCGCAGGGAGCGTGTCGCCACCGGCGACAAACAGGCAGTGGAAAAAGATTACAAGGGACTGCTGAGAGAAAAGAAGAACTACATCTACCGAAACTGGAAGCACGCCACTTCGGGCTGCGTGTTCTTCCCCGGCTGCAATTTCCCGTCTATGTATCCTAAGACGACAGCGGCGATCATCCGCATGCTCGCTGAGCACGGCATAGGCACGGTGTATGAATGCTGCGGCAAGCCTGTGGCAGAGCTCGGCCTGCAGCAGGAAGAGGAGCAGATCTTAGAACGAATCAGACAGAGGCTGCATGAGCATGGCATCACCGAGATCGTTACGGGCTGTCCGAACTGCAGGGATTTTTTCGGCGACAGGCTGGGAGTAAAAGTTACGGGGATATTCAGCAAGTTCACAGAGCTCGGCATAGGCAATACAGTCGAAGGAGACTTCGCGTTCTATCTGCCGTGCCCGGACAGAACGGAGCGCAAATGGATAGAAGAAATCAGACCGTTTATCCGCGGCAATATCGAGTATATCGAGGGTGTGCAGTGCTGCGGACTCGGCGGCAGCGCGATCAAATACGAGCCTGAGATAGCGGCAGCATTTGCTGACAGGCTCCGCGAAAGCATTTCGGATAATTCCGGTAATTCTCAGACAGAAGCCGTTTCGTGCGAAAAACGAGATAGTTCCTGCATAAATGATAATAATCGCAATATCGTTACATACTGTGCATCCTGCACGGGCAGGTTCAGGCGCAGCGGCTTCAGCGATATAGATCACATATTAACAAAAGTGACCGGCACCAACGAGGCACCGGACACCGCAAAATCATATTTCAACAGAGTACTGAGCAAATTCAGGTAAGCGCACCAGCCCTATTTGCGGCGGGCTATTTTTGCGCCGAGCTTCATGAGATCCGAGGTCGGATGCTCGAATATCTTAAGGCTGAACAGTGCCGTCATAGCCGCTCCGATGATGCAGTAGGCGATGAATCCGAGCAGCATCGACATATGGCTGCCGCCGAACGCAAGCCCTGACGCCTGACCGGCTGCTGCCGCGTTATATGTGCCTCCGAAGAGTGTGACGAGTCTCGGCAGCACCATCCAGTTGCGGAACATGTAGCACAGAGGTCTGTGCCAGAAATATACGTTCAGCGTCCTCGCGCCTATCGTGGTGATGAACCCGAGATCCTTATCCGGGATGATCTCTATGATCGCTATTGTCAGCACTATCGCGAATGCCCATACAGCTATGCGTATCCACCATCCGTTCGCGTAGGCATAGCTGAAGAAATCCTGCAGGAACTCATACGACCTGCGTCCCGTGAACCATTTGCGCCAGCTGTACAGCCCCCATTTGCCGTTATAGCAGATGAGAGCGCTTGCTATTATCACGGCCCAGGCGGCAAATCTCATAAGCGATTTGCGGTTCTTCCTCTTGTACTGAGACCTCTCATCCGCATTGTCCGCACTCTCAGTACCTGCATTGTATCCAAGGCCCTCGAACCAGTTGAGAGTCTTGCGCATATCCATATAGTATCCGAGAGCGTAGATAGGCAGGAAATTGATCATCCTCGACAGGCAGAACGTGTCGCCGACTGCCGGGAAATAGCCTATGACCGCGCTGAGAGCGAATGCCCCGAGTATGACGAATACAGGCTTTTTGCTTTTGCCTCCCGACAGCTCCGCTTTGTCATTTCCGCCGTCTATAAAGCGCATGACATAGAAGAGCAGCTCATATTCCGCCATAACAAAGAGGTACCACGGTATGCCCGGTTCCTCGATCCAGTGCCAGAGCGGGTTCTGTCCCATCAGGGTGCGGCTCAGCTGCAGGAATACCTTGAGAGCGTATCCGCAGAGGAAGAATCCTGCGACCTTATCCCATCTCAGATGAGTCTCGCCCTTGATCCCGCCGGCCGCGCGTTCCTCGCTGATGTACTGCTTGTGCACCAGTCCGGACAAAAAGATGAAGGCCGGCATGTGGAAGCTGTATATCCACAGCGTCACCCATCTGACCATATGCGAGTCGGACACATAATCAGTCGTCATGTGTCCGATGACGACGAGAAAAATCAGGAGAGCTTTAACATTATCGTATTTATAAATTCTCTTTTTTTGCGGCTTCGTCTGCAATGCGTCTGACATGTCGGGTCCTCTCTCGTTCAGATCCTTAAGTTTTATTTCTCTTTGCTGTCCTTATCACGCCTGAACAGCCTGTTGAACAGCTTCATGGCGGTCTCTTTTTTCTTCGCCTCTTCGATCGCTTCGATCTCCGCTTCACTCGGATTCATGACCGAGTCTATCTTTGCCTTGACTCCCTCGACCGAGGCATCGTCGGCCTTGTATACGAGGAACTGCTGCTCCTGTGTCAGACTGGCGACATAATCCATATCATAAACGCCTTCGACCTTTTGCTTGTCTATCTCCCATTCGCCCATATCGGCAAGCTGCATCTTTACCAGCTCCTGCATCTCGCCGCTGGTCATATTGGTCGACATATTGTCGCTGGCCGCCTTGAGGATCTCCGGATAGTTCGTCAGTATGGCCGGTGAAGTCATGAGCTTTTTGAGTATGGCGTCTACCACGCGCTGCTGGTTCTCGACACGCTTCGAATCCTCGCTGCCGAAGGCCTTACGCTCACGCGCGAAGGCAAGCGCCTGCTTTCCGTTCATGTGGTTCCAGCCTTTTTTGACGGTCCACCAGTCGCGCTTGACAGGCACGAATTCCTTAGGCGAGTAGACATCGACTCCGTCTATCGCGTTTATAATGTCGACTACGGCTGTGAAATTCATTTTTACGTAATAATCCATCGGTACGCCGAGCCAGTCCTCCACTGTACCGAGAGTCTCCTCGACTCCGTAGATGCCTGTATGCGTAAGCTTGTCCATCTGCTGCGCTGTATGCAGCCTGACATATGTATCTCTCGGAATTGAAGTCAGCAGTATCTTGCGTGTCTGCGGACATACCGTAGCTATCATGTTGACATCGCTTCGCTCGAGGTCCTTGCCTTTTTCGCTTTCCCACTGGTCGATGCCGGTGATATATATATTGAATGATCTTTCGGTCAGAGCTCCGCTGCCTTCGCTGACGCTTTCCTGCGCTTCGCTGATGCGGGCAAAGGCCGCGAAGGTGTTGGCCAGATAATATGTTCCGAGGCCGTACAGACCTACAAAGAACACAGCGACTATCACGCCGAAGATCCTGAGCCATTTGCTTTTGCGCTTGAACAGGAACCCTGCCGCTATCAGCAGCACAGCCATGGCTCCGAGCATCGACATTGTGATGCTTACAGGAAAAGCGTTGACAACGGTAAGCATCACCATGAATGCCAGTGCGACCAGCAGCATGATGATCATTACCACCGCGTAGCCTCCGGTCGGCAGTATCGTCTTCTTTTTGTATGATTCGTTTTTATAATTCGCCATCGGTCTCCTGCTCCGTCTGTTCTTCCTGTTCTCCTGTCTGCTCTTCATGCTCAGACTGCCCGTTATGTGCCCTCTGAGCATGCTCCCTCTTCCTTCTCTCTCTCTCGGCATTCAGCATCATCGCAAACGCTTCCTTTTGCACAGCCTCCGGATCTGCCGTGATTATGCTTTTGAAATTTTTCTTCGGCTGCTTAGGCACTATTATGATGCCGAGGTAGAGCACCGCGATCATCGCAAGGAAAAACGCGTCCTTGTAGAGGTCTCTGCTGATAAGCACAGCGACTATGCCCATGATGCCCACTATTCCGTAGATTATCAGCACCGATCTGCGCTGCCCGAAGCCTGCCGCCATCAGGTGATGGTGCAGATGAGCCTTGTCGGCCTTCATGATCGATTCGTTTTTGAGCACTCTTCTGAGCATGGCAAACGCCGTATCGAAGATAGGCACCGCGAGTACGAGCATAGGTATCAGCGCGCCTACAGTCGTCGCTCTCTTGAGCGGTGAAATGACTGACAGCACCGCTATCATATATCCGAGGTACAGCGCTCCGCCGTCACCCATGAAGGTCTTCGCAGGCGAGAAATTATACGGCAGGAAGCCGAGGCAGCCGGCGGCTACGGCGCAGAGCGCGACGCAGACCGGCATCATACCGAGCCTGATGCCGTGTATATACGCTACATAGGCGAGCGAGAGCGACATGATAGCCACCGTCCCCGCAGCCAGTCCGTCCAGTCCGTCCATAAGGTTCACGGCGTTGGTGATCCCTACTATCCAGAGTACGGTTATGATGAAGCCGATGCCGGCGCCGAGCCATATTACCGCGTTTGAACCGTGCGATACAGCGAGCAGCGAATTGTTGATGAACCTGATCCTGATGCCCATGGCATACATGCCGGCTGCTATCACCGTCTGACCGGCGAATTTGATCATAGGCTTGAGGTCTTTGATATCGTCCAGCACGCCGAGCAGATACATCAGCAGGCCGCCGACCATCGCGATGCGTATATTGCTGTTCATCGTTGCCGGGATCAGCATTGCCGCCATCGAGCCGACAAAGATTCCCATACCGCCGAAACGAGGTATCGGTCTGTTGTGTACTCTCCGCCCGTCTCTCGGCCTGTCTATGATATCGAATTTATAGGCGAGCCTGATGCTTAGCGGCGTCGTAAGCGCGGCGACCGTGATACCGATCACCATTACCTCTATTATTTTTTTCAGATAAAATGTCAATTCCATGCTCTATAGTATCCCCAGGTCATAGACGTAATTATCCCTGTTGTAGTAATCAACCTCTTTGACCTTTACCTTTTTGTATTTCGTCTTGTATTTCCAGACCTTTTTTGTCTTGTACTTCCACACTCCGTCGACTTTTTTCCATTTTACCTTTTTCGTCACCTTTTTCCATTTGACCTTATAGGCCTTGTCCTTAGTGACCCAGTGGTATTTCGGATTGCTGTAATACTCGGACAGATAGAATCTGGCTTTGCCCTTGCCGTTATCCACATGGTAGATATTTTCGGCCTCATACCTGGTCCTGATCCTTATGTCCGCGTCAGGAGCCCCGTCCTCATCGTCTCCGCAGCTCCACGCTTCTTTGACATATTTGACCTTGCCGTCAGCGTAGCTTTCAAGATGCTCGCTGTTCCAGTCGAGCGCCAGTATCCTGTTGTAGGGCTGGCTGCTGTTGTAAGCGCTGAGCAGCAGATATACATACCTCTCATCGGCATCCATCGCCTGATAAGTTCCCGGATACTTCGCCGTGATCGAAGTCCCGGCAAAGCCGATGACCCTGAACGAAGGATCGAGCACAAGGATATCGTGCGACTTCCTCTGCAGGGCTACGAAGCAGTCGTATTTCTTTATGTACGAGATCGCTGACAGCCCCAGGCTGTCAAAATTGCTCTTGCTGCTCGCCCATTTTGCAGAGTATTTGTAGTTAACCTTAACATGTCTGTCAAATTTGGGCTTGGTTTTTTTGCCGCTGCCGACGTTTATCACGGTCAGCTGATTGCGCCGGCTTTCGCGTCCCACGACGACGAGCCTGTGCCTCCTGGTATCGAGAGCCATGCCGTTGCCGTGACAGATGTCGATGACATCGGATCTTGCCATTACCTTGCTGTCGCTGATCCTGAGCTTGAGCACTCTGCCGCGCTGAGTATACGGCGACACCATCAGATAATAAGCGTATTTGCCGTCTGTGCAGCCTCCCTGCACGACGCTGTATCCTGTCTTTGACTCTCCGAGCAGCGTCCTCAGATTGAGATCGAGCTTAGCGGCCTGCTTCGTGTTTTTTGCGGTGATACGGCTCCGCATATCTGCTTCCGCATATACCTCAGAGGCAGGCAATGCGGCGCAGGCGGCAGCGACCGCCATCACTGCCGCCAGAAGCAGCGCGCTTATTTGTTTCATTATTCTGTTATTCATATAGTCCTACCGGCTACTGTCCGAGCAGATTACGGATCTCCTGCTTGTAGTCCTCGACTCCCGGCTGGTTGAACGGATCAATGCCCATCAGCTTGCCTGTGACTGCGGCTGTCAACATGAAGAAATACAGCAGCTGTCCGAGCGAATACTCATTCATTTCGTCAATGTCTATCTGCGTCACAGGCACGTCTGCCTTCCTGTGTGCCGCGATAACGCCCTTTACCGCCATAGCGTTGATGTCGTTGAGCGATCTGCCTGCCAGCTCAGGTCCTGCGGATTCGGGAACGATCACGTCCTTATCCCTGCTTACCACGTTGAGGACTGTTTCAAAGAATATCTGACTGCCCTCCTGCAGGAACTGTCCCATCGAGTGGAGATCAGTCGAAAGTGTGAGCGATGCAGGGAAAATGCCCTTGCCCTCTTTGCCCTCGCTCTCTCCGAAGAGCTGCTTGCACCATTCTCCGATTAGCCTCATCGACGGATCGTAGTACTCGAATACCTCTATAGCCTTGCCGGCCTTGTTGAGCGCGTGTCTTGTCAGCGCGTAGTATATGCCCTCGTCCTTCCAGAATCCGTTGTTGAGAGACATGTCCTTTGCGCCGCGTACGAACTCGCAGATATCTATGCCTGCGACAGCGAGCGGGAACATGATCCCCGGCGTGAAGGCGGAGTATCTGCCGCCGATCGTCGAAGGGATCTCAAAGGTGACATAGCCCTCTCTGTCAGCCTCTTCACGCAGTATGCCCTTGTGAGGATCCGTGATCGCGACTATCCTTGCGGCCGTCTCCTCTTTTCCGTATTTCTCATACATCATATCCTTGACTATGCTGAACGCGAGCCTGCTCTCCATGGTCCCGCCCGATTTGGATACGACGCATACGCATACATCATGCTGTTCAACTATGTCTCTGAGACCGGCATGATAGTATCCGCTCATATTATTGCCTGCGTACACAAGCTCAGGGCAGCCCGGGCGCGATCCGCCGAGAGCCTCTTCGACAGCCGCCGTTCCGAGATAGGATCCGCCTATGCCGATGACTATCAGCCTGTCGCATTTGCCGCGGATGTCCTCTGCAGTCCTCTGCATCGAATCCATCCAGTCCTGAGGCAGCTCTGACGGCCAGTTTACCCAGCCGGTATAGTCCTCGGTGTTCTGTCTCAGCTCGCCGATGATGCTGAGCGCCCTGCCGTACTCGCTGTTAAGATCGAGCTTGTCCTTCGTTACGTTTTCATTGCTGAAATGAATTTTCATCTGTCCCTCCTGAATGTATGATCCTTATATAAGTCTTGTGCGATGATCAGAACCATCTTGTGAATCTTGAGAATGACTCGTTGGCATTGACCTTGATGCGCCTGATCTTGTACAGGCTCTGGTCCCTTGTCGCGTAGTCGTTGTGTCCGTATGTGAAGGCCATCTTGATATTGCTCTCTTTGTAGGCCTTGATCATTCCCGAGTTGTAGTAGCCGTAAGGATATGCAAGGTATTCAAAATCAAAGTATTTGTTCTGCTTCTTGATGTCCTTCTTTACCTTTGCGTACGCGCCGCTCTTCTTGACATGGTGGTGCAGGCCGTAGGTATGGCTCTGGAACTCGAGATATTTCTGGTTCTTTTTGAGCTTTTTATATTTTTTGTATGAGATCGTTCCTCTCTTGTTGTTGACTGTTCTCGTTCCTACTATGAAGGATGTGCCCTTCATCTTGTATTTTTTGAGTATCGGCAGAGCGTAGTCGGCAACTCCCGAAGCTCCGTCGTCAAAGGTGATCAGCACGGATTTCTTTGGCAGCTTGAGCTTTCCCTTATGCCAGAGATAGAGCTCCTCGCAGCAAATAGTCCTGTATCCGTGCTTCTTGAGCCATTTCATCTGTCTGTCAAACGTGCTCTGTGAAACAGCCAGACTGCTGTTCCTGTATTTGGAGCTGGCTTTTTTGCTGTTGCTGACTACCATGTGATATGTCAGTACAGCGATCTTTTTTGCGTTCTTTCCTTTATACTTAGGATATTTTGCGGCCGGATCCTCTTTTTTGACCTCCTTTGCCGCGGAAGCTGCTCCGTCAGCAGCATAGACATCAGGGATCAGTCCGACAGGCGCTGCCGTCAGCAGCATGACCATCATTATCAGCACCAGTGCAAAGCTTCTTTTCTTCTTCATATGTAACTCCTTTCCATAGCAGGCACGGTATTCAGTATAGTCTGTGATTTTGCATATCCCGGTACCTGACAAAAACCTGTAAAAGATTTTGCCGCTGCCGTCTTATCTA
>JAFRGH010000089.1 GCA_017433945.1 Mogibacterium sp.
GTATGAATTTGTCTATGGCCTTGTTTAGCTCCTCGATGGCTTCGATATCGTCTTTTTTGACAGCGTCGATGATGCAGGTCGAAAGGTGCTCCTTGAGAATGACTCTGCTGACGGAATTGATCGCTGATTCGATAGCCGAGAGCTGTATGAGCACTTCGGAACAGTCGCGCCCGTTTTCGACCATGCGGCGGGTCGATTCCATGTGACCTATGATGCGGGACATCCTGTTCAGAACTGCCTTTGTGTGCTCTGCCGAATGGATGTGCCCGTGATCATGATTGTGCGGCCCGTCAGCGTGAACGTGAGAATGAGTGTATTCGTGACCTCTTTCATCCAGGTGGGAATGCTCGTGTATATGATTGTGTTCTTGTTCATGCTCGCGCATATGTTCCTGATTGTCAGCCATGCGGTCCTCCTCTTCTTTAAACCAAATAATAACAGAAAAAGGTAATCATCGTAACCCTGCAGAGGAATATTTGTCACCGGTCTGCTGTCTGCCCCCGGCCGCGTGCTGAATTGTAAGCATCTTTCATTTAGGCAGATGTTTAGGTATAATGTATGAGTCGAATCGATCACAGCGGTTCAGCCGTAATACATATAATTGGAGGTACCCCTATGCCTAACACGGTAGACAGGCATTATGAACTGAGAGAAACCGAAAAGGCTACTGAAATCATACAAAAGGCTATGGATCTGGCCAGGGAGGAGATCCCTTACGGCAAGGTTGCCACATACATACCTGAGCTTGGCAAAGCTGATCCTCATCAGCTGGGTATATGCATGTATCCTCTGTCCGGGGACAAGGTATGCCTCGGGGACTACAATGTGAGGTTCACAATGCAGTCGGTATCAAAGGTGCTGATGCTTATAGCCGGACTTGAGATATGCGGTATCAAGAGAATGTTCGAAAAGGTAGGAGCAGAGCCTTCGGGAGAAGCTTTTAACTCTCTGGTGGAGCTCGACCTGAATGATTCAAGACCTTATAACCCGCTGATCAATTCGGGCGCTCTTGCAGTCTGCGGCCTTTTGATGCTTGAGGTATCGTTTCAGGATATGCTGAGATTCGCCCGTGAGATATGCTCTGATCAGGACATAGAGCTTAATCAGGACGTCTTTGAATCCGAAATGAAGAACTGCTCGAGAAACAAATCTATCGCGTATCTCCTGGAGAGCAAGGGCATCATCACGACCGATGTTGAGGATACTCTGAGATTCTATACCAAGATGTGTTCACTGAACGTGACTGCGGAATCCCTTGCCAACCTTGGCAAAAAACTGGCTAACGACGGTGTCTGCGCCCTCTCCGGAAAGAGATTTATGTCGTCGCGTACCGCGCGCATAGTCAAGACTCTGATGCTGACATGCGGCATGTATGACGGCTCGGGGACCTTTGCCATCACAGTCGGCATACCTACCAAATCGGGAGTGGGCGGAGGTCTGCTTTCGGTATCCGACAAGAGAGCGGGCATAGGGGTGTTCGGACCGGCTCTTGACACCAAGGGCAACAGCATCGCAGGATGCAGACTGCTCCGGGAGAGATCCAATGAGCTTAGGCTCAACCTGTTCTACAATCCAGAGTGGAATAAGGATTCGAGAGATGGAAATGTAATGGCGGAGATACGCAAAAACTCTATTATCTGACAGCTTATTTTGAGACATGATCCAGCCTGCTCATGACGGCGGGATGAGCTGTGACTTTTGAATTAAACAGGAGAGAAGGATTTGAATATAACCGTATACTGCGGGGCTATGCAGGGCAGAGACCCCGATCATATGAAAAAAGCAGAAGAGCTGGGCAGATGGATCGCGGAAAACGGGCATCGCCTTATTTATGGCGCCGGTAACGCCGGAATGATGGGCGCGGTGTCCGACGGCGTCCTGGAGGCAGGCGGAGAAGCTGTAGGCGTATCTCCGAGGTTTTTTGTGTATAACGAGAAGACCAGGGACGATCTTACGGAGAGGATAGCTACGGAGGATATGTCCGAAAGACGGAATCTCATGATAGAAATGGGAGATGCTTTTATCGCGCTTCCGGGAGGAACCGGCACGCTGGATGAGATCTCGGAGGTCATGTCGCTTTTGAGGATAGGCAAGCTCGGAGAAAAGATCAAGCCTGTGATGCTGTATAACATGAACGGATATTTTGATGAGATATTTGCCTTCCTGGATAAGGCGGTCGAAAACGGCTACCTGGGAAAGGATGACAGAGAACGCATAATCGATGTGAGGAGCACCGGCGATGTATCCGCGGCGCTTGAAACAGCAGGCCTCCCGGATCCTGCTCATCACAGATTCAGAGAGGACCGGAACACAGAGAGGACCGGAAACAGACCGTAAATGAAGAACCTTTTCAAATCGCTCAAACCATATAAGATGACAGTACTGCTTGTCCTGCTTCTCATGGCAGGACAGGCTTATTGTGAGATGAATCTGCCGCAGTACACGCAGAATCTCATCGACACTGGCATACAGAACAGGGGTATAGAGCATATTCTGCCTGAGGCGATAAGGCAGAGCGAATTTGATAAGCTGGCTTCGGGAATGGACGATAAACAGCGCGCGGAGCTTGAAGCTGCGTATGTTCCGGATGACGCATATCATGGCGACAGCGATGGGGTACTGAGGCTGACTGTCCGTGATGAAGAAAAGCTGGACGAGCTCGACGAGCAAATGGAAAAGCCAGTCGCAGCGCGTTACGCGGAGACGACAGGTGAAAAAATAAATTTGTCAGGCGCTGATACTGATCTGGATCTGAGATCTATGGGAATACAGTATGCCGGAAACTGTGATGAGGCTGCGGGAATGGACATGCTCGCCATACAGAACAGGTATATGTGGCGGTGCGGTGGGCTCATGATGCTGATGTCCGTCATAGTTATGGCATTTACGACCGGAATATCTCTGCTCTCGGCAAGGACAGGAGCTTCTATAGGACGCGAACTGAGATCGAGGCTCTTCAATAATGTGATGTCTTTTTCAAATGCTGAAATAAGCAGGTTCCAGACGTCATCACTGATCACGAGGGCTACAAACGACATACAGCAGGTGCAGATGACGTCGACAAGGCTGCTCCGCATGATGCTGTTCGCTCCGTGCATATGCATATGGTCCATAATAAAGGTCTATCAGACGCATGCTCACATGAATTTTGTAATAGTGACGGGAGTAATAGCCATATTGCTGATGGCGACAGTGCTGCTGGTGATCGCTATGCCTAAATTCAAAATAATGCAGACTCTGATCGACGGCCTCAACGCCGTGTCGCGCGAGATACTGACCGGCATACAGGTCATAAGAGCATTCGGACGCGAAGACACCGAAGAAAAGAGATTTGACGATGCCAATGCCGCACTCTACAAAAACCAGCTGTTTGTAAACAGGACGATGATCTCGCTCAGCCCTTTTCTCATGATAATAATGTACGGCCTGACAGTATGGATCACCTGGGTCGCTGCCGGCAGGATAGATATGGGCGAGATGCAGGTCGGAACTATGACCGCGTTTATCGCATACACTATGGAGATAGTATTCTCTTTTCTGATGATAGCAGGGATGGCTGTATTTCTCCCGAGGGCAGGCATAGCTGCTGACAGGATATATGAGGTCCTCGATACCGGGACGAGCATATCAGACTGCGATGGCGCTGTTCCGCTAAGGCAGCCTGTTAAGGGCAGCGTCAGATTCGAGCATGTTTCCTTTGCTTATCCTGATGCAGAGGAAAACGTCCTGACAGACATAGATTTTGAAGCGAGACCGGGCGAAACGACCGCGGTCATCGGCTCTACCGGATGCGGCAAGACTACTCTGATCAGCCTCATACCGAGATTCTTTGATGTCACGGAGGGACGGATCACCATAGATGGAATGGATGTAAGGAATGTGACTCTCAGATCGCTGAGAGATGCGATAGGCTATGTGCCTCAAAAAGGCATTTTGTTTTCGGGCACCATTGAAGAAAACATTCAGTGGGGAAAAGAGGATGCGGATCATGAGAATGTCGTCCGGGCCGCGGAGATCTCTCAGGCGGCAAAATTCGTGGATGCCAGGGCAGACGGTTACGAGACGATGATCTCGCAGGGCGGGACAAATGTCTCCGGCGGCCAGAAGCAGAGGCTTTCGATTGCCAGGGCGCTGATCAAGGATCCGGCGATACTGATATTTGATGATTCATTCTCTGCTCTTGATATGAAGACAGATTCAGAGCTCCGAAAGGCATTGGCGGAGAACACCGGACATTCAACAAGGATAATCGTCGCGCAGAGGGTCGGAACGATCATGAACGCGGAGCAGATCATAGTGCTTGATGAGGGAAGAATAGCCGGAAAAGGAACTCACAGCGAACTGATGGATAAATGCAGCGTGTACAGAGAAATAGCGCTGTCACAGCTCTCGGAGGCAGAGCTGGCGTAGACCGGGCTCGCTGGACATACAGGACACGATATGGCCGAAAATGAACAGAACACACAGCTGAATAACAGGCAAAAGAGACGGCGCGGCGGACACGGCCCGAGCAGCATACTGGCTCCCGGCGAGAAACCGAAGAATTTTCGCAAAGCGGTTGCCGACACGCTGAGATACATGGGCGTATACAAGATCGCCATCGTCTTTGTCGTGCTTATTTCTGCTGTGGCAACTATCTTTGAGGCTCTGGGACCTAAGGTCATGGGCGGCGCTACTACGCTGCTGGCCGAGGGCGTCATGGCCAAGCTGAGGGGCACAGGCGGCATCGACTTTGACGGTATAGCGAAAATACTGCTCCTGACTATGTTCCTCTACATAGTCGGAGCCTCGGCGCAGTTCCTGCAGGCGCTGATAATGACCAATATCACTCAAAAGGTCGTCTACAGGATGAGACGTGACATCTCCGAAAAGATAGACAGGATGCCTGTAGCTTATTTTGAGCGAGTGCAGACGGGAGAGATCCTCTCGAGGATAACAAACGACGTCGATACGCTCGGACAGGCCCTTAGCCAAAGCATCTCCAATTTTGTCTGGGCCGTAGTGAGCATGACGGGCATAGTGGTCGTGATGTTCACGATCAATGTCACGATGACGTTTATTGCGCTCATGGTCATACCTCTGTCGGCTCTTCTGATGACCCTGCTCATCAAGATATCGCAGCCTTATTTCAGGGCTCAGCAGTCTTATCTCGGCATACTCGACGGACATGTCGAAGAGAGCTTTTCGGGTCACCTTGTAATAAAGGCGTTCAATCGTGAGGAGCAGACTGCGAAGACCTTCGAAGAGGCAAATGAAAAGCTGTATGAATCGGCGTGGAAATCACAGTTCATGTCCGGCCTGATGCGGCCCCTCATGAGGATAGTCAGCAATCTCGGCTATGCGGCAGTTGCTCTGTCCGGCGGAATATTCTGCGTCAGGGGAATGATCGGGGTCGGAGACATACAGGCCTTTGTTCAGTATGTCAAAAATGTCGGGCAGCCTATACAGGACATCGCTCAGATCATGAATCAGGTGCAGTCGATGGCTGCCGCCGCGGAGAGGGTGTTTGAATTCCTCGGTGAAGAAGAGGAGAGCGAAGCTGCGGACGCGCTGCAGGATACAGAGTATGCGGAAGCTTTATCCGGCGGTAAGACTGAGGCAAGAGGCGCTGTTGAATTCGAACATGTATCCTTTGCATATGACCCGGAAGTGCCGGTCATAAAGGATTTTTGCGCGAAGATAGAACCGGGGCAAAAGGTGGCGATCGTAGGACCGACGGGCGCCGGCAAGACGACGATCGTAAAGCTTTTGATGCGCTTCTACGATGCAGACGGCGGATCGATAAAGGTGGACGGCATGGATATACGCAGGATTTCGCGTCGTGAACACAGGAGCAATTTTGCGATGGTGCTGCAGGATACATGGCTGTTCAAGGGAACGATCAGGGAAAACATAATGTACGGCAGGGAGGACGCGAGCGAAGAAGAGATGATAGCTGCCGCAAAGGCAGCAAAAGCGCATCATTTTATAAAGACACTGCCGGGTGGATATGATATGATTCTCAATGAGGATGCTACCAATATTTCGGAGGGGCAGAGACAGCTCCTGACCATCGCGAGGGCCGTGCTGGCTGATAAGCGGCTTCTGATACTTGATGAGGCGACATCTTCTGTAGATACGAGGACGGAAATAGAGATACAAAAAGCGATGGATGCCCTGACCCGGGGCAGGACAAGCTTTATTATAGCTCACAGATTATCCACGATCAAAAACGCCGATCTCATACTCGTTATGGAGCACGGCGATATAGTGGAGCAGGGCACTCATGAGGAGCTGCTGGCCCGCGGCGGATCATACGCGGCTCTTTACAATTCACAGTTTGAACTGGCAGGGTAAGAGAAACGGAGGACAGATAATGAGAAGTTTTATGGATGAGTATAGGTACTGGCTCGAGTCGGATGCTGTTGATGAAGCGACGAAGGATGAGCTTAAAGCGCTGGAGGGGGATGAGGCAGAGATCGAAGGCAGATTCAAGGCCATGCTCAGCTTCGGTACTGCAGGGCTCAGAGGCACCATGAAGGCCGGCATAGGCAATATGAATGTGTATACAGTCAGATATGCGACTCAGGGATTTGCCAATCTTATCATAGAGAAGGGCGGACAGATCGGCGGAGATTCCAAAGAAGGCTGCGGAGTGGCTATCGCTCACGATTCGAGAAACAATTCGAGACTGTATGCCGAGGAGGCAGCTTCGGTAATGGCCGCCAACGGAATCAAGGTCTATATCTTTGACGATATGAGACCTACGCCTGAGCTTTCCTTCGCTGTAAGAGAGACGGGATCGATCGCAGGCATCAATATAACAGCCAGCCACAATCCTAAGGAATATAACGGCTACAAGGCTTACTGGGCTGACGGCGCCCAGCTCGGGCCTGAGCACGCCGATATCGTATCCGCTGAGATAGCAAAGATAGATATTTTTAATGATGTAAGGATCATGGATTATCAGGAGGCTGTCGACAAGGGCCTCGTCGAGATACTCGGAGCTGAGATGGATGAGACGTATATCTCGAGAGTCATGGAGACATCCATCACGAGGAAGTACATCGATCAGGTCGGCCCTGAGATGAAGATAGTATTCACACCTTTCCACGGCGCAGGATATAAACTGGTTCCAGAGATCCTCAAAAGACAGGGCTACGGCGCGATCATTCCTGTAGAGGAGCAGATGATACCTGACGGAAATTTCCCTACAGTCAAGTCGCCTAATCCTGAGAACACAGAGGGCTTCGCTCTTGCGATAGAGTACGCGAAAAAGAACGACGCTGAGCTTGTTATCGGCGTGGATCCTGACAGCGACAGATGCGGAGCGGTCGTCAAAAATGGTGATGAGTACAAGGTCCTGAGCGGCAACCAGATCGCCTGCCTCATGCTCGATTATATAATCACCATGAGAAAAGAGCTGGGCACCATGCCGTCAAATCCTTTCGTCTGCAAATCCATAGTTTCCACAGTTATGGCCAACAGGATATGCGAAATGAACGACGTAAAGATGTACGAGGTACTCACGGGATTCAAATTCATCGGTGACAAGATCAAGGAACACGATGAGACCGGTGATGAGAATTTTATCTTCGGCTTCGAAGAGAGCATAGGATTCCTCGGCGGCATCTATGCGAGAGACAAGGATGCTGTGTTCGCGGCTATGATGATGGCGGAGGTAGGCTGCTGGTACAAGGCCAGGGGTATGTCTGTGTACGAGGGTCTGCAGGCTCTCTATGAGAAATACGGATTCTATGTTGAGAACACGGAGTCTGCTGTGTTTGAGGGCTATGACGCTCAGGATAAGATGAAAGCGGTCATGAGCAATATCAGGGCTGATCAGCCTTCGGAGATAGGCCTTAAGGTGACGGGAGTCAGGGACTATATGACCGATATTCCGGGATTCACTAAGAGCAATGTTCTGTTTTATGATCTCGAAGGCGGATGCGCTGTTGCTGTAAGACCTTCGGGCACGGAGCCAAAGGTAAAGACCTATGTCATGGCAAAGGGTGGCACTGCTGCGGAAGCAGAGGCGAACAGAGCCGCGATCAGAGAGGCTGTAGACAAGCTTCTTGAGGCATAAGGACGTTACGCATTAATTATTGGGACAGGAGACCGGCAGATAACAAA
This sequence comes from Mogibacterium sp., assembly GCA_017433945.1. Classification (GTDB taxonomy): domain Bacteria; phylum Bacillota; class Clostridia; order Peptostreptococcales; family Anaerovoracaceae; genus Crickella. Next base: position 8,113 of record JAFRGH010000089.1, read on the forward strand.
AATACACAGGGGCAATATCCTTTGCTTAAAACGGGGATATTGCTCTTGTTGTTGAAGTAAAGAGGCTAAAAAAGGAGCTGTTCTATGAGGAACGATCGGACCTGTAATATTTTTGATAAAGCTGCCGCAGCTGTGCTGGCTGTCGTTATGCTGGTCACGCTGTGCCAGCCGGTCTTTGCGGCTGAGGATGACAGCAGGGCGGGAACAGACGAAGGTGACGTGATAGTTATGTTCACCGGCGGAAGCGGCAGCCTTACGAGTTCCGCTGCCGAGAGGAGACTCGGCATCGAATCCGAAGAAGATGAATCGGTAAAACAGGTATGGAATTTTGATTCCGGATCCGGGTCAAAAAAAGATATGAGCATTGCGCTCGTCAGTTCCGATGAGGATGCTGACGATCTTGCAGCGAAACTCCGGGAACTCCCTAATGTCAAATACGCCGAAAAGGACTGTCCGGTCCATGCTCTCGGCGTTTCAAATGATGCCTACAGCGACCTGCAGTGGTCGATGCAGAGCGGCGAGAATACCCCGAATGTACCTTACGAATGGGAAAAGGTCACGGGCTCTGACAACGTGGTCGCGGTCGTGGATACAGGTGTGAACTACAGACATCCTGATCTCAGGGACAATATGTGGGTCAATCCTTATACCGGCAAAGGCCTGAAGGGAAAATACGGATATGATTTCATCAGCGGCGATGCCGATCCTATGGATGAGAACAACCACGGGACTCACTGCGCCGGGATAATCGGAGCTGCAGGCGACAACGGAACAGGTATCAGCGGCGTAAATAAAAAGATCAGAATAATGGCGCTGAGAACTCTTGACGCTGATGGTTCGGCCATGCTTTCGCATGAGATCGCAGCTTATAACTATATAAACAAAGCGATCGATCTCGGCGTTCCTGTATCTGCCATAAACAATTCCTGGGGCGGCGGCGAGGAAAGCGAGATATTCAGAGAACTCATCGATCTGGTAGGCTCCAAGGGAGCGGTAACAGTCTGCGCCGCAGGAAACGATGGAGCGAACCTTGATAAATACACGACTTATCCGGCGGACATTGACAGCCCGTATATCATCACAGTTGCTGCTACGAGAGAAGATGGAAAGCTAGTTTCATTTTCAAACTATGGTAAGGCGGTTGACCTTGCTGCTCCCGGAACAGATATACTGTCTACCGTCAGCTATGACTGCTACAATCCGGGGATATATGGCAGCGATCAGGATAAGATTTCCTCAAGATATAATAGCTTTGACGGCGGAAGCAAGGCTCTTGTTCCTGACAGATTCTTTGCCAATGGCAGGGAGATGCAAAAAAACGGCAATGTATTCACGGATAATGAGGGAAGACGGATCGTAATAGAGGGCACTACTGACGGCTTCAGAGGCAGAGGCCTCAGGATAAGCTATCACGGGCTGAAGGATGCGGATATTATCTGCGCGCCTGTCAGCTACAGCCTGAGCGGTGATTTCAGCGGGGAAAATATCCCGCCTCAGATGAGCGCTATGGTAAAGACATACAGCGAAAAAAGCTACAGAGGATATTATATGCCTCCGTTTTTCAGCATAATTGAAACGGCTTCTGATGATAAGCTGACAGAGGACACGCTGGAGGATGATCTGAGCATAGGCGCTGCGTTTACAGGCGATGCGGATTATTGGGAGCACATTTCCGAAAAAACAGCGGATCCTGATGAGCTTCGCGCAGGTGAAACCAGACAGTTTGTATACACCTTGTACGCGAGCGACAGGGGCGATTTTACAGTAACGATAGATGACGCAGGCATCAGCAGGGATGATCTGACAGACAGCTCCGCGTTCGGTAAATACGATTTCTACAGCGGCACATCTATGGCTGCTCCGTTTGTAACCGGCGCTGTCGCACTCAAAAAAGCAGAGCTGCAGGCAGATGGGAAGACGGTAAATGTCAGAGATCTTATCAATGAAGTATGCTCGATGACAAAGGATGAGCCTGTACTGAATACAAAGGGGAAGGGGCAGCTCGATTTCAGAAAAAGACCTGATGTGCTGGCGCCTCGTATCAGCTCGGCAGGTGTAAAAGACGGCAAGGTCGTGATAAGGGGATCAGGGCTCGATACAAACGCCGGCGATTTTTGCATCAGGATCACCAGGAACGGCGTGACAGATACTGTCACCGAAGCGCAGGGCGATCTGAATGAGATCAGCTTCGCTGACAGGGGCTGGATCAACGGTCTGCTTGATATTGAGGTGACAGCAAACGGCAGTTCGTATTCCGCAGAGAATGTCTATCTGGTAGACGGTAAAAAAGAATATTCCGAGGAAAAAGACTATCTGCAGTGGGGAAAGACATATACGACTGACGGACGCAAAATATATGTAATGCACAGCAGTTACGATGAAGGCATCTATATGACTGTATTTGATACGAAATCAAAGCAGGACAGCTATGTAGAGTTTGAAGAGGATTACATAGAGGATCAGATCAGGAATAAGTATGAATTAAAAGAGGATAAGCATACAGAGTACTGCGCTGCTGTCCGTGATGCGGTTTATTCCAACGGTAAACTCTATCTTGCGGTCGAATACGGCGCTTCGGACAGGTCTGAAGACGGACTGATCGGCATCTATGACGGTGATGATTACCTTGTCAGGCTCGATCCGAAGACGAGTGAGATCACGATCATGGACAAGATAAAGATGGCTTGCGAGGGATACTCCATGGCTGCATATGACGGCAGGATATATTTTGCCGGAGGATACAGTGTATCCGAAAAGGCGGGGGAAGATGAAAAGATCGCTCTCAAAACGGTAAAGTTCTATGATCCGGCCCGAAAAAAGTGGAAAAACGGCAAAGCCATGCCTCAGGGACGCTACGGCGGCAGGATGCTGCAAAGCGGAGGAAGACTTGTTTATACGCTTGGTCACTGTGAAGATGAGAGCAAATATGCCCGCAACCTGGTGTTCGACGGAAGCAGATGGTCTGTCTCCGGGACGGATTTTCCGGACTTACTGAGCGGAGGCTATGACCCGGGCGTCGGTATAGTAAAGAACGGTCTGATATATGTAGGTCTGCCTGTTGAAAAATACGGAGACTCATTCATTTACAATGCCGCAAAGGACAGATTTGAGGATTCGGGGTATAATCTGATACGTGAGTATTCGGACTTTATTGACGCGCCGGTCAAAGAATCGCTGGATGACGGCGGTATATTCTTTGAGTTCTCATTCGGAGATGACGAAGTACTGCCGTATATTTCGGCTGTCGCAGCAGACAAGGCCGTATTCGCCAGAAGAGGAAATGAGGATGCTACATACAGCATGCCTGTAAAGAGCGGCTTTGTCAGGATAAAGAAAAACCGCAGAGGCAGGGGCAGCGTAAAGGGACCGGATATGCTGCCGCCGGGAAATGATGCCAGGATCAGGATCAAAGCCGGAAGAGGCAGGATCATCAAATCGCTCAGGATCAACGGAAAAAAGATAAAGATCAGGAAAAATGCATCAAAAGCAGTTTACACGATAAGAAAAATCAGGAATAATGCAAATGTATCTGTAGTATTTGCAAGAAAAGGATAGGATATGAAAGAAGACAGAGTGATAACGCTGCTGGGAGTCCTGACGGGAATATCCGGTCTGCTGGCGTGCTCGGTGGGAAAATGGATAATGGGCGGCATAATGCTGCTCCTCGCGTTTGCTATATTTATGAATCGCGGCGGCGGTAAATTCAATGATCGAAGCATATATGAAAAGGTCATAAAAACCGATCTCAGCATAGATGAGCTTTTCGCCGCGATAAAGGATATGGATACTCCTCTCGGGCGCGCGTGGATAGCGGTCCACAAGGGCTTCGCGGGCGACAGCATCATCTTCGGACCGAACAGGTACAAGGACTGCGTGGTCATTTCACGAAAAAAAGGTGATCTCGATGTCAAGCATATCACGATGGTCGATAATATCATCCGCGGCAAAGCGGATGAGTATCGGTTCAGCGATTTTATCGATGCAAAGGAGACCGAGGTCACGCCGATGCGCTATTCATATTTTGCGGCATTCAAGCTGGCATCAGTCATGATGATAAGAGATCTGACCAGGCTGATCGAAAAGCTTGATGCCGACAAAAATGCAGCTGTCCCTGAGAGCATAGGAACGTTCAGTTTTTATTATCATAATTCCACCGAAGGCTTCTTTCGCGATGCTGCCGGTGACGATATACTGGTCGTGAGGAATTCATATCATCCGTTTGAGGCGAAGGTCTTTGATACAGACGGCAATGAAATGGCGTCTGTTGTCCCGCGCGCGTACAATGCCAAGGACATAGTCACCGACAGCGCCGGCTTTGATATGTACGCCGACGGTGAGCTTTTCGGCGACATATCGAGGACGAATATGAATGGGGCCGATGCCTTTATCGCTAAGACTGAAGCAGGAGAGTTTACCGTCAGGATAATCCCTGCGAACAGACGCGCGAACATGTCGTTCAACTATGTGATCGAAAAGGACGGAGTTGAAAAAGCCGTGATCGGAGGCTCTCCGAACATACTCTTTGATACAGTCGGACGCTGCCAGAACGATGTGATACTGTCATATGACGATGATTATCTCGTCTTTTACGCAGTCATGGAAGTATTCATCATGACGCTCAACAAAAGGTTCCTCAAGTAATGAATTCATAAAACAGCAGTTTTGTGGTACTATTAGCTATACTGAATTGATTTGTCGGAGGGTTGATATGAAAAAAATACTCCTGCCGCTGGACGATACACAGCGCAGTCTCAAGGCACTCACTTATACAGTCAATAATTATACGCCTGAAGAGGCCGAGATAGTCCTGATGATGGTGGATGAAAGTCTGGGATATGCAGCAAAGCCTGAAGCAGAAGCAGCTGCGATAGCCGCTCTTGACGAGAAGCTCGAAATGCTCAAAGAATCGCTGGAGGGCTACAAGGTATATACAAAATCGGCAATAGGAAAAGCCGGTATCAGGATAGTCAGAGCAGCGCGCGATACAGGTACGGATCTTATTGTGATGACCAAATCCTCACAGGAAGACATGCTGAGCAGCATAGGCTCGACAGCCGAATATATCATCGACAACGCGCCTTGCGATATATTCATCGTCGGCGAGGCGATAAAGAAACGGAACGAGTACAGGGGCCTGATCTACAGGACGGCGACAGCCAACGTCACATTGTGGGGACAGCTCGGAGACAAGCAGAGCGAATGCCTGCTGCCGAGTGTCAACGTAGACTGTCTGTACAATATAGATGTTACCGTAGGAAAGATAAGGTTCTATCATACGGCATACAATCCTGATACCAGGAACTGGGATCTGCCGCCGAAGCCGGGCCAGGAGGCGTATATGGATATAGCAGCTGATGAATCCGTAAGCATACTGGTCAAGGCGGACAGCACCGAGGGCAAGGCGGACCGGATAAGGATAATAAACAGAGACGTCAAAAAGGAAGCGGTATTCAGCTACAGGATCACCGCCGCGCCAAAGGAATAGTCGAATTGCAGCCGGGACGAAGAGTCTGACGGGACGTGAGTCAATGGGGACGGTTACCGCTGACTCGTCCCATTGACTCGTTGACAGATGGGCCGCTAAATGATATGCTAACTGTCGTAGATAAATCAAACTGCGGTAGTGACAATTTCTGCAGTGATTCTAATACAGGAGGATAAATCGATGAAGAGGATCAAAACTATAACAACAAGAGATATGGCAAAGTCACAGATGACAGGCGGATGCGGTGAATGCCAGACTTCCTGCCAGTCAGCAAGCAAGACTTCATGCAGCGTTGCTAACCAGCACTGCGAGCAGCGCAAGGATAAGTAAGATGATCTGAATCGGCGCTGCCTGTGAGCGGCGCCATTTTTTTTAGTTTGGAGAACTATGATACACCAATACAAACTTAATGATCACTGTATAGCAGTCGATGCCAACAGCGCATCTGTCCATTCGGTGGATGAGGTCGCTTATGATATGATAGCATCACTGGACAAAATAATACCTACGGACAGCATGGCGGCTGATATCCTCGGAAGGAGTGATATCCGCTCGAGGATCTGTGCCGATCTTTCACTTGAGCATAATGTCAATCTTGACGAGCTGTTCGATGTCTATGACGAGCTGACCGAGCTAAACAAAGAGGGTCTGCTTTGGTCGGCTGATATATATGAGGACCAGGCTGATGAACTCAAAATAAAGCAGTCGGTGTTAAAGGCCATATGTCTTCACGTCGCTCACGGCTGCAATATGGACTGCGAATACTGCTTTGCAGGCAAGGGTGAATACTCCGGCAAGAGCGGCATCATGAGCCTCGAGGTCGGCAAGAGAGCGCTCGACTATCTCGTCGAGAATTCCGGAAGCCGCCGACACCTCGAAGTGGATTTTTTCGGCGGGGAACCGCTGATCAACTGGGATGTATGCAAGAAGCTCGTCGAATACGGCAGAGAACTCGAAAAGAAGCATGACAAGATATTCAATTTTACCCTTACTACCAATGGTGTTCTGATCGACGACGATGTGATCGATTTTACCGACAGGGAAATGGGAAATGTCGTTCTGAGCCTTGACGGAAGGCGCGAGACCCACGACAGGATGAGACATGCCAAGGACGGCAGCGGCACCTACGACCGGATAATAGACAATTTCCGCAGACTGGTCGCCTCGAGGACTGAAGAGGGCGCTGAGCGAAGATCGCGTGAATACTACATGCGCGGGACCTATACCGCATACAACAAGGATTTCTGCAGAGATGTCCTGGCCATGGCGGACATGGGATTCAGGGAGACATCCATAGAACCTGTAGTATCCGATCCGCATGTGCCTTATGCTCTGCACGAGGAGGATCTGCCGCAGCTCTTTGAAGAGTACGAGAAGCTCGCCCTCGAGATGCTTGACAGAGAGAAAAAAGGAGAGGGCTTCAGTTTTTACCACTACACGGTAGACCTCACAGGCGGTCCTTGCATCTACAAGAGAGTCTCGGGCTGCGGTGTCGCAACAGAGTATCTCGCTGTGACGCCTACGGGCGATCTGTATCCGTGCCACCAGTTCGTTGGCGATGATGAGATGCTGGCGGGCAATATATACGAAGGGATCACACATCCGGAAGTCGTCGACAGATTCAGGGGCAACAACAATCTCTATACCAGAGATGAATGCAGGGGCTGCTGGGCGAAGCTGTACTGCGCCGGAGGATGCGCTGCGAACAACTACCATTCAAACGGAGATATAAACAAAGTCTA
>JAFRGH010000090.1 GCA_017433945.1 Mogibacterium sp.
CAAACATTTCGCTCTGATAGAACGGATCATCACCGTGAGCATATCTCGCCGGACGATATTCGTCAGCATGATCGAAATGAGTGCGTACGAAGCCCGGGCAGAATACGCTCAGATGGATGTCCGCACCCGCTTCCTGCATCTCGTACTCGATGCACTCAGACAGTGCACCAGCCGCGTTATTTTTCGTATAGGATGCGGCCCTGCCCGTGCTGGTTATAAGTCCTCCTACCGAGCAAGTGTTCATGATATTACAGTGTGTCCCCTGCGCTTTCATGATAGGAACTACCTGCCTCATGAAATATACATGTGAGAGGAAATTGGTTCGGATGATCCACTCCCAGTCCTGCAGAGGGATCATGAATCCCACTCCAGGTGTGCAGGTTCCCGCATTGTTCATCAGGAGATCGATCTGGCCGTATTTGTCCATTGTTGTCTTTACGACCTTTTCTGTCTCCTCATAGAGTGAAACATCCGCCGGAATCAGAGTGATATCCTCTGCGCCGAATTCCTTAGCGACTTCCTCAAGCTTCATGAGTTCGTCTTCCATGATATCCACAGCGACGATCTTCATCTTTCTCATTGCAGCCTGCTTTACGAACTCCTTGCCGAAGCCGTATGCAGCGCCGGTGATGAGTGCGACTCTTCCCGTAAGATCGCGATCGCCCGGCACCACTTCCTTGCGCTCTTTTCCGACATTTCTGAGATCAGGATTGTTTCCGTCAACTCTGTCGTAGATCTGCTTCTTGATCAGCGGATCATACTGCGGATGTGTGACGATGTAGAACTGATCATCCTCAATGGCCTTGAAGCATTTTTCGCCGAAGCCGTCGATAGGCAGTCCTGTAGTTACAACGTACTCGCTCGCCTTTTCGGATGCGAAGAATTCCGCGCTCTGATAATACGGATCTGTAGGATCGGAGAATCTCACAGGTCTGTGGCGCTCTGCGTGATGCAGATCTGTCTGTACGAAGCCAGGGCAGAAAATGCTTACCTGAATGTCTGCTCCGATCTCCTCGAGTTCGTACTGTGTAGCGCGGCTCAGCTGTACAGCGGCATGCTTTGTCGAATAGTATCCCGGCATAGCATTGCTCGTGATGAGTCCTGCGATCGAACACACATTGAGGATGTTGCAGTGTGTTCCCTGCTTCATCATGATAGGAATGATCTGTCTCATCATGTAGATATGCGACATCAGGTTTGCATATACCATCCACTCCCAGTCTCTGAGAGGAAGATTACTGATGGTGCCGCCCTTTCCTGTTCCCGCATTGTTGATCAGCAGATCGATCTGGCCGTATTTGTCCATGGCTGCCTTTACGATCTTCTGTGTATCCTCGAACAGAGATACATCAGCCTGTACGCAGATTATGTCCTCAGCTCCCAGCTCTTTTGCGAGAGGCTCGCACGCGAGTACTTCATCGCCCTCGATATCTACTGCAACGATCTTCATGCCGCGCTTTGCAGCTTCCTTTACATATTCCTTACCGAATCCGTTAGCAGCTCCTGTAATAACGGCTACTCTGCCTTTAAAGTCTTTCATATTTACCCCTTTCTATGAAATTCTTTTTATACCGGACATGCTGAGCGAAGCCCGCGGCGCAATGCCGCACTGAAAAGTAGCAAAATCATTCGGGCTGCGCCGGGCTTACTCATGCATGCTATTGAGTCATGTCTGTTAACTATCTGGCGATTTTGTTATTTTCTGCCGACTTCCATGAAGGCTGTCCTGTCATACCATGCAGGCAGTATCTTCTTCATGGTCTCCTCTGCATCCACATCCTCAAGCTTTTCGAGAGCTGTGATAAGCAGATTGTTCTCGGCATATGCGCCGCCGATAATGGTGTTGACCGGCAGGCATCCCCATGGATCATCTATGCTGGACTTGAGCTCGAACTTTGTTACGAAGCCCGGCTTCCAGTCATCATATTTATATTTAACGACATTCTTAAGCAGGAATACGTTGTCGAATTTCCACATTCCGTCCTCGCCAGGCAGTCTGTCGAAATGGATGTAGTATCCGCTTCCGGCTGTTTCAGCGCCAGGAGCAGGTGCCTGATACAGCACGTGCATCAGAGGGTGGTTGTACTGACCGAGCTGCATCTCGAGATCGATGAGCTGTGTGCCTCTTCTGGTAACGCCTACGCTTACCTTGCCGGTCTCGTCATCCTTTCTGATAACGAATTCAGCATCGAGCTTTTTAGGGATAGCCGAATTGTCTCTTCCGAGCTGTGTAGCCATCTCTGCACCCTGTCCGCCGAGCACAAGTGAGATAGTGTACATGCCGAGCTGTCCCTTGTATGTGCAGTATACGCCGAGTATAGCCTCATAGTAGTTATCTGCGAATGTAGGGTTCTTTATATGGCATGCTGAAACGGTCACTACAGGCATCGAAAATGGCTGCAGAGGTTCAGGCAGTACCGCTCTGATAGCTTCAGGCTGAGTGAGGTATGCAACATAGGTGCCTTCCTGTCCGCGCATGTGCGAAATCTTCGAGAAGGACTGAAACTGTCCGTCGCCGATCCTGAAGCTCAGAGGCTCCTCTTTGAAGAGAGATGCTCCGACCTCGTATCCGCCGCGGGATGCAGGCGCGATGGTTCCGTCTACTACAGCTGAGCCTATCACCTTCACGCAGAGGCCCTTTTTCTCGAGAGCTGCCTTGAGACTCTGATCAGGCTTGTATCCGAGCGAGAGTACTACAGCGTCAGCCTCGATCTTTTTCTCTTCTTTTGTATCCACGTTTTCTATTACTACTCCGTCAGCTGTGATCTCCTTGAGAGCATTGCCGAGCTCGTATTTTGCTCCGAGTGCGGCGAGTCTTGTCTGAACGTCTACGACATTGAGTCTGTATGCGTTTGGAGCAGCAACCTTGAGCATGTCTACGAATGTTACTTCTGCGCCTGTCTCAGCGATGTATTCACCTGCCTCAAGACCTGTGAGCCCGGCACCGATCATAGCGACCTTTTTACCCGAGAGGTCTGCCTTGCCATTGAGGACATCGTTTACGGCAAATACATTGTCACCGTTCACGCCCGGGATGCCTGCAGGGAAAATGGATGTCGAACCTGTAGCGAGAACTACCGCCTCCGGCTCCATTGCAGCGATATCGTCAGCTGTTGCTTCGCAGCCGAGGCACACCTTTACTCCGGCCTTTTCCATATCCTGTTTGAGATAGTCGATGAACCACTGCATTCTCTCCTTCCGAGGAGGCTTCTTGGCGAGGTTTACTGTTCCGCCGAGCTCTCCCTGACGGTCGAGAAGTGTGACATCAACTCCTCTCTTGGCAAGCGTGGCAGCCGCGTACATTCCGCCCGGGCCGCCGCCTACTACTACAGCCTTATGGCAGCCTGTCACAGGCTCGAGGTCGCCATAGCGAAGCTCATTGCAGGCGCGAGGGTTGACCGCACATTCAAACGGAAGTCCCTGAGCGTTGAGACCGAGCAGCGATTCACAACATCTGAGACATGCGATACACTTGTTGAGCTCGTCCTCTCTGCCTTCCTGTACCTTTTTGCCCCACTCAGCGTCAGCGATCCATGTTCTGCCCCTTCCTACGAAATCAACAACTCCATCCTCGAGGAATGTCTCAGCTACCTGAGGCTCTCGGATTACGGATACGGCGATCACAGGGATATTCACTACATCCTTGATGGCCTGTATCATAGGTCTTCTCCAACCCTGAGGGAAGGAGATAGGCTCTACGGAGAAGCTTCCTGTCTCATAAAGACCGTCTGATACGTCTACGAAATCGATGCCTGCTTCCTCGAGGCACTTGACGATTTTGATACCGTCCTCGAGTCTGATCTGATCGCCCTCGTAACCGAGCTTGTCGAGGAACTCTACAACCGACACTCTGCAGCCGAGTACGAAATCAGGTCCGCATTTCTCACGGATGTCAGCGATGATCTCGAGAACCAGTCTCATCCTGTTCTCGAAGCTTCCGCCGTACTCGTCCTCTCTGTAGTTTGTGTAAGGCGAGAGGAACTGCTGGAGCAGATAACCGTGAGCGCAGTGGAGCTCTATGCCGTCAACGCCTGCCTTTTTGCATCTGAGAGCCGCATCGCCGAACTGTCCAACCAGCTCGTGGATCTCATCAATGGTCATAGGTCTTGTTTCCTGCTGTGAAACCTTACATACTCTGTCTGATGCGGAAACACATGGCTGTCCGCCGATCAGCGAGGATACTCCCTCTCTGCCCGGGTGATGCAGCTGGATGAATATCTTTGAGCCGTGCTTGTGAACTGCCATGGCCAGCTCTGCTATGCCCTGGATGTGATAATCCTTTGTAGCTGCGAGCTGTCTCAGCATTCCTGCGCCGGTAGCCTCGTTCACTCTGCAAATCTCAGGCATGATCAGTCCGCATCCGCCTGCTGCTCTATCCTCATAATACTTGATCATAGCAGGGCCGGGTGTTCCGTCAAGATTGGCCAGGTTGGTTCCCATCGGGGTCATGACCAGTCTGTTTTTGAGTTCGACATTGCCGATCTTACCCTTTTCAAATAGCTTTTCGTACATGATGTCTCCTTTCCTTAATGAAATAATTATTTTTCCGGCCGCGTATGGACAGCTGTTTACAGAACCCGGCTTATGCACAGCCCGTCCTGCCTGAGCCTGTCCTGATCCGCGCGCCGTAATGATCCGCACATGATCTTCCTGACTTAATTATATTTTTCACGAAATCTTGCTGCATTATCACGATTACCCAAAATAATCTGAGACATTTGTGCATGGTGTACGAAGCAATATTGCAATTGACAATCCGCTATTGCTGTCTTATTCTTTGTTTGTATACAATAAATATGCATTGGTCTTTTTCGTCCCAAAAAACATATTATCCGGTATCACGCCCGTCACAAGCACTGCTGTAAATCGGCAGATCATTGGGGATAAATGTGGAGGATTATAATTATGTTGTTCCGCGAACTGATAGAAAAGCTTGAAAAGATAAGCAGCATAAACATGATATCCGGTGATCTTGAGTATGAGATCACAGAAGTCAGATTCATTGATTCGCATCAAAATGAACTGCTTCCGAACATCGTTTATTTCAGCAACAAAAAAATGTCGGCAAACGATCTGCCGCCGCAGTGCATACTTACGGAATCACTCGGAGATAAGCGTCCTGATCTGTCAAAACACAACCTCGCCATGGTATCAGAGCAGGATTTCGGATACGTATTCAACAGCGCGGCTCAGATAGTGATAGACTCGCATAAAGATAATTACTATGAGTCTATGATGAAGACACTTGACCGCGTCAAAGATGTCGACACGCTTATAGACCTTGCCTCGCAGAAATTCGGTGCGTCGCTCGTCTTCATCGACCGCGAATTTCGCATACTCAGCAGCTCGTCGCAGATCCCTGTCACCGACAGGCTGTGGATGCACAACATCGAGCAGGGATACTGTGATTACGAATTCATCAAGGCCGTAAGATCTCTCAAATCTGTACAGATGGCTGACTCGACAACAACTCCGATAGAGGTCTCCTGCCCTTCGTCGCCTTTTCAGAAATTCGCAAGCCGTGTCTACTGCCGCGATATCTGGATAGGCTTCCTCATCGTCATCGAGGGATATGATTCATACAGGCCTGAGCACGTTGAAATGCTCAGGATACTGAGCGGTGTAGTCGGATATGCCGTGATGAAATACGCTCCCGGATTCCTGTATCTGACCAGCGATTATCACAGATTCCTGTACAATCTGATCATCGGAGCTGACGCGGCATCACTTCCCGAAGCATACACCCAGCTGATATTTCCTTCAGAGCTTCATGTGCTTTACTGTAAAGCCACAGGTGACGGCTCCGCATTTCCGAGTGAAGGCAGTCTTTCGGAGGAGATCACCAATATCATGCCGGGCTGCCATGTTATCTCCCAGCGTGATAACGCGGTTATAATCGCAAGCAGCGAGATCGTACGCAAGATAGGACCTATACTGGCTATTTTCCCGGCAAAATGCCGTGTGAAAATAGGCGTCAGTCTGCCGTTCAGTGACATATCATCTCTGCGATCTCATTTCCGTGAGGCCGTCGACGCCTTTGAGACCGGAACTCAGCTCGATTCGGAAAACAGCATATTCACATTTGAGGACTACGGCATTTACGTCATGTTTCGCACGGTAGCCGAAAGAGAGGATCTCAGCAGATACCTCCATCCCGCTCTTCCGAAGCTCTCGGCATATGATACAGAAAACAACACCAACCTCGAGGAGACGCTCCATACCTACCTCAGATACTCGTGCAATACAACAGACACCGCCAAAGCCCTGTTTCTGCAC
>JAFRGH010000091.1 GCA_017433945.1 Mogibacterium sp.
CAGGATCTGACAAAGATAGGAGATCTCATCCGAAGCCGGACATATGAAGCGTTTTTCCCGCTCATCGCGGTGACAGTGATCTATTTCCTGCTGGAAGGCATACTGAGATTCGGTATGAACCGTATAGACGGGAAGCTTAATACAAGGAGCAAGAGGAGAAGGAAGCTGCTGGAGGGGGTGAAGACGGATGATTAAGATCGAACATTTGAAAAAAGAATATGAAAACGCGACGCCCCTTATGGATGTGTCGGCCGAGATCCACGAAGGCGATGTGATATCCATCATCGGACCATCCGGTACGGGAAAGAGCACTTTGATGCGCTGCATCAGCCTCCTTGAAAAGCCTACAGCAGGCAGGGTCTATATTTATGGCGTGGAGATCACCGATCCTGCCAACGATATCAGTCAGATCCGAAAGAAAATGGGAATGGTCTTCCAGTCATTCAATCTGTTCGGGCATCTGACAGTGATCGAGAATATAATGATGGCTCCGGTCGATCTTCTGAAAAAACCAAAGCAGGAAGCCTATAACAAAGCCATGGAGCTTCTTAAGATGGTAGGACTTGCCGGAAAAGCGGACAATTATCCGGACGAGCTCTCCGGAGGGCAAAAGCAGCGTATAGCTATTGCGCGAACACTTGCCATGGATCCGGATATCATCTTCCTGGATGAGCCGACCAGCGCGCTCGACCCGACAATGGTGGGCGAGGTACAGTCTGTTATCAGGGATCTTGCGGAATCCGGTAAGACTATGATGATCGTAACGCATGAGATGGCCTTTGCCCGGTCGATCTGCAACAGGGTATTCTACATGGATGAAGGCGGGATATATGAGGACGGAACACCGGAACAGATCTTTGAGCATCCGATCAAAGACAAGACAAGGCAGTTTGTACAGAAGCTGAAGGTGCTTGAGATAAAGGCCGGTACGAAGGAATACGATTTCCGCTCTGTGGTCAGCGAGATCGAACAGTACTGCCGCAGGAACCAGGTAGACCTGAGACTGAACTATTACATCCAGCTTGCGTTTGAGGAGCTGGTGCAGCAGCTGCTGATGACGAGACTTGAGGGTACGCAGATAGATGTGATCATAGAGTATTCGGCGATAAAGAAAAATGCGCTTCTGACTGCGAGCTGGAACGGGCCTCAGCTTGATATGGACAGCATCAGTGAAGATCCGTCATACATGATGCTTAAGGGGACCATCGGTGATGTCACCTATGAGAGAGAGGCTCCCGGAACCGATATGAACCGTATCGCCATCGAAATAACGCAGTGAGATCAGTCAGGCACGGCAAGCAGTGACTGAAACTGAAAAAAGGCATCGGAGCGGCTGACTCCGATGCCTTTTATAATATCAGTTGTTCGTCTGCAGCTCCTCGAGCTCGGTCTTGATCTCGATCTGCTGACCGTTCCTGCTTACTACGATGGTGACTGTGTCGCCGACCTTGCATTTGCGGACCATGGTGATGAAATCGCTGCTGCCGCTCACTTCCTTGCCGTTGAAGGAGATGATCCTGTCGCCCTCCTGGAATCCGGCCTTCTGAGCGTTCTGACCTGTGATCTGAGCGATGTATACGCCTGCTGACTCAAGGCCGTAGTACTGAGCGTTCTCTTCGGATACGTCTCTGATGACGATGCCGACTGCAGGTGTGCCTGCTTTCTTGGTGTTGGAACCGCCGTTTTTGATGATGTCATTGATCAGAGGCGATACTGTGTTGATAGGCAGCGCGAATGCCAGCCCCTCGACACCTACCGCAGATGCCTTTGATTCTACGATCCCGATCAGCTCACCCTTGCTGTTGAAGAGTCCGCCGCCCGAGTTACCGCCGTTGATCGCTGCATCCGTCTGCATCAGTGTGAGCGAGGGTCCCTCGATGGTGAGATTCCTGTCAAGCGCGCTTACGATGCCTGTTGTCGCGGTACCGCCAAGCTGTCCGAGCGGATTGCCGATCGCGACTGCCAGATCTCCGACAGATACCGCGCTGCTGTCACCGATCGTGGCTGTTGTCAGATCCTTCGCATCGATCTTGATGACCGCGATGTCATTCTCAGCGTCGCTGCCTATGATCTTAGCTTCGTAGGAATCTCCGTTGTGAAGTGTGACCTGAACCTTGTTGGCGCCGTCGATAACGTGATAGTTGGTTGCGATATAACCGTTTGATTTTACTATGACTCCGGATCCTGCGCCCTGAGTCAGCTGAGGCATTCCCCACATGTCCTGAGTAGTTCCTGATACTACGATCTCTACGACCGCGTCCTCGTTCATCTTGACTATTTCGGCTACTGTCATCTCGCTGCCGGTTGCGTCGCTCAGGTTGAGCTCGGACAGAGCCGAATCATCTCTCGCCGCCGTGCCGTTGCTGCCGGTCTGGCCGGAGATGACGCCGCCCGCGACCGCGCCGAATACCGAGCTGACAAGCATCGTGATGATCATGCATACCACGAGGAAGCCCTTTGTGACGTATTTAGGCTCTTTCTTTTTGCCGCCTTTGCCTGCGGAGCTCTGCGAGTAGCCGTTATCGCTGCCGGAGCCGCCATCGCCCGAGCCGCCGTTTCCGCCGTTTCCGCCATTTCCGCCGGAACCGCCGCTGTACGAAGGGATGGTTCCGCTGCCGAAATCATTTCCGCTGTATGCTTCAGCTGTCTGTGACGCGTCAGGTATGCTGTAGTCGAACTGCGGAACATCAGCTGATGCAGAACTGTCGTTGCTGCCGAGGTATTTGTCGATGTCGGCTGCGAGAATGGCCTCCGGCTCAGCGTCTGTGGAGCCGCCGGCAGGCTGACTGTTCTCTGCGGCAGCTGTCTCTGCCCTGACTGGCTGTTGTACTGACGATGAAGGAACAGTATCCGGAACAGTATTCGCGGTTTCCGGTTCTGCAGAATTTGATGCCGCAGCAGGCTGCTGTTCCTGCGGAATCTCCTGTGTAATCTCCTGCGGAATCCGTTCGCCCGGCGCAAGCTGCCGGCTCTGCGAATTGTCGAAGCTCTTCGCTGCTGATTCCAGGTCAGTGTAGACCTGCGAAAATGTATCGAGCGAAGGAATCTCCGCATCAACGCTGAACGCGTTTTTTGTGCTGCTGACCTCCGGCTCATCACTGCCGAATGTAACTATTGTTCTGTCTTCGTAACTCATTTATGTCCTTTTACGCAGCCGGCGCTCCTGACTGCGTTCTCCTTTCTTCAAATACTGTCTGAGCAAGCTGCTGTAAGCAGCTGTAATTACGATTCACGAATACGATTTGTTTACGCTCTTATCATGAGCCTGATTCCTTAAACAAAACTTAAGTTTATTAAATTTGAAAAAAAGCTCATACAAGCGCCATATAAGTGCCATATAATTGTACAACGTTTATGATAAAAATCAAATGTGTCAGTATTGTGTCAATACGGTTAAAAGTATAAAATAAGATGGTTATGAAAAAGAATGTAAATCTCAGGATCACGAGCACCCAATATTCCGAAAATCTCAAGCCGAGCGGAGAGGCTTTTCTGCGTGAGCTGGAGAAGGAGGACTCTGTGGAGATAGTCACAGAGGGTACTTTGTATTCCAAAAATAACGCGACATACATCTCGTATGAGGAATCCGAGGAATCCGGGCTCGAGGATATCAGGACTCTGGTCAAGCTCAAGGATGGTCAGATCCGGATCCGCAGATACGGTAGGGATGACGATGATATGGACATGACGCTCGAACCGGGGATACGCAGCATAACGAGGTATCAGGTCCCTATGCTGCCGTCCATGAACCTCGAGGTTTACACCAACAATCTTACAGAAGATCTCGACGAAGAAGGGTATGGGAAGATCTCGGTCGACTACAGGATCAGGTTCGACAGATTCTTTACCAGACGAAACATACTTGAGATCGAAGTAATGCCGTCGTAGGAGAGGACTATCGATAAGACAAAACTATCGTTAGTGAATGAGTATCATATGAGAGGAGAGTGATGATGAACAGGATAGGATTCAGCGCCGAGAAATACATCGAGGAACAGTCAAAGTACATACTCGAGAGGATCAACAGCGGAGAAGGCAGACTTTATCTGGAATTCGGGGGAAAGCTTGTCGAGGACAAGCACGCTATGAGAGTTCTGCCGGGGTTTGATGAAAACGCAAAGATCAAGCTGCTGCAAAAGATGAGCGACAAGGCAGAAATAATCATCTGCATTTACGCCGGAGATATCATCAAGAGCAAGACACGTCAGGATTTCGGCATCACATACGATCTTGAGGTCATGAGGCTCATAGACGAGTTCCGCAGCTACGATCTCGAAGTCAATTCTGTCGTCGTGACCAGATATGAGGACGCTCCGTCGGTCAACCAGTTCCTCGCAAAGCTTGAAAGAAGGGGCATACGCACCTACAAGCACATGTTTACCAAGGGATATCCTACGGATGTCGACACCATCGTGTCCGAAGAGGGCTACGGCGCAAATCCGTATATAGAGGTGAGCAAGCCGCTGATCGTAGTCACGGGGCCGGGCGGAGGCTCGGGCAAGCTCGCGACATCGCTTTCGCAGGTCTATCACGAATACAAGCTGGGACGCAAGGCCAGATACGCCAAGTTCGAGACCTTCCCTATCTGGAATCTGCCGCTGAAGCACCCTGTCAATATCGCATACGAAGCTGCAACAGCTGACCTCAAGGACGTCAATATGATCGACTCATTCCACCTCGACGCATACGGTGAAACAGCGGTCAACTACAACAGGGACATCGACGCTTTTCCGGTGCTGAGACGTATACTGCACGCGATCACAGGCTCTGACGAAGGCTACAAATCGCCTACGGATATGGGAGTGAACAGAGCCGGCTTCGGCATCATCGACGATGAAGCCTGCCGTGAGGCCGCGAAGCAGGAGATCGTCAGAAGATACCTCATCGCGGAGTGCTCCTACAGAAAGGGCACGATAGACGCCGCTACACTCGAGCGCTGCAAGCTGCTCATGGAGGAGGTCGGCGCGACCAACTACGACCGGCCGGCAGTCCGTGAAGCTGAGGAATATGTAGAAATCAAAAAAGCAGAGGACCCTGAGCGCTTCGAAAATGTCGTAGTCAGCTCTATACAGCTGCCGACGGGCGCGATCATCTGCGGCAGATCGTCACACAAAATGGTAGCTACAGCCGCGATGGTGCTCAACGCCATCAAAAAGCTGGCGGGAATACAGGACGAGATGCTGATCATTTCGCCTACTATCTTTGACAGCATGGCCAACACCAAGGTCTCGATATTCCATGACAAATCAAGTCTGGATCTCAACGAGGTAATAATGGCGCTGACGCTGACCAAGCTCACGAACCCGTTTGCAGAGCTTGCGCTGAGAGAGCTGCCGAACCTGAGAGGCTGCATCGCGCACTGCACAGCCATCCTCTCCGAAAAGGACGAGCAGGCAGTCAAATCCCTCGGGATCGATATAACCTCGAACCCAGAGTTCTCAAACAACAATCTCTATTCAAAATAAGGAAATGATAATAAAAAGAACGCGGCTTCGGGCAGTTACCCGGAACCGCGTTTATTGAGCTATAGATTCTTAGTCAATGCAATTAATCATTATGGACGGCTTAATAATCAGACAAGCGCTGCTATCTTCTTAGCCAGAGCCATGATAGTCAGAATAGGCGGATTGCCCATGGCTTTAGGCAGTATGGTCGCATCTGCGACGTAGAGATTCTCAGGCAGAGCCGGATTGTGCAGACTGTCTTCCATGCTGAGAACGGAGGCGTGATAACGCGAGGTCACCAGCGAGCTGAGGCTACGCAGTATACCGGTCATCACATCAGCCGGAGTTTCACCCGAAAGGAACATGGCCGACGGAACATTGAGCTTTGAGCGGAGCAGGCGGCATCCGTGCCTGCGTGCCCGTTGAGGGCGAGCTTCCTGAGAGCTGTAAGAGAGCCCTGAGTCCTTGTGATGAAATAGGTGTTTCTGCAGAGCCTCGATGCCGCGCGGCTCAGGAAAGGATCCATTTTGCCGACCTCGGAACCGTATGCTATGCACGGCTTGTGCTGATTTGCCATGACTCCTGCGGCCTCACAGAGGAAAAGTGTCAGTGCATTGGCGAAGGTGCTCTTGAGAGTCTATCCCTCGCATAATATGGATGCGTGATGAGAGGAGCACGCGCGGAAAAGTGGCAGCGGAAACAGTGAGCTGAAAGTCAGCAGCTCAACATCATCGTCAAAATAGCCCTCCATGGTGCTCTCGTCCATGGCCATGACAGTGATGTGTACGTTATCCTCGCCGAACAGCTCCTTTATCTGGCGCGCTATAGCCACGACACGCACATCAGAACCTGTATTTCTCGCGCCGTTATAACCGACGAGCAGAATCCTGAGCTTTTGCCCCGGCTCCCATTTTTGAAACGAGCCGATGCCGAGGTGTGACAGAGCCTCAGACGAGCGCGAGGCAGCAGCCAGGATGTATATCAAAAAACATAAAAAACGATCCATAATTAATCTCCGAAAAAATACAAATAAGC
>JAFRGH010000092.1 GCA_017433945.1 Mogibacterium sp.
AAAGATTCTTCTATATATTATTCCTTAAACGAGATTACAGGTTTTCTCAGAGAATCATTGATATAACATTTCACAGATTTATTTACAACAAGTTGTTTCTGATTATTCTTGTCTGTGATATCTGTTACAGTCAAAGCACCGGTGTTTCCTGAACCCGACATCATTACTATTCCGTCAGAATTTTGATTAGCATCATAGTATTCATTAATTCTGTTTCGACTATTTGTCACAATTCTGGATGATGCTCCAACTGCACCTGCAAGCATTACCAATGCCAGTGCAGAAATCAAAAGCGCAACAAGAGTCTCGGAGATTGATTCTCCTGATTTACTGTGAATTTTGAGGTATATTTTATTTTTTCTATTGAATACCCCTTTTATAATCTGAAACATTTGAACCTCTCGGTATACTAATTGATCGTCGACATTCCAACTACATTCCAGGAATATGACTCAATACTCTCAATATTATCATCGGTCATTATGCTATCATCCGGATACGGATTATTGTTTCTTTCGTCCACCTCTGCTACTAGTTTTAGGTATATTCTGAATTCATCTTCGTCTTCGTCTTCAGGTAAATCATTATTATAAAGAGTTATATCCAGATTCCCCTCATCATCCCAGGATTCAATAATCACGACTTTAACGGGTGTTGATCCTGCTATATTTGGCCTAACACTCATTTCGAGAGTCTTGTTTTTCTGTTCCCCACCCTCAGATATTGATTTCGCGAGATTATACAATAACGGGCATTGTTCCGGTTCTACTTGTGTTCCTGAATCATTTTTGACCGATATTTCAGCTTCGCTGTTGTTTTTACGTCTAATTACGCTAATATTCTTATTTGTAATTTCATTTTTTACCAGTTCTGCTGCTGATGTGACTGAGTAGTATCTCTGATCTGTTTCCGCTAAATTACCGATTCTTCCTGCTGCGGCTGTCGCTGCTACGAGTATTACCGATGACAAAACCGCACACACCAAAAACAATAGCAATGCATACGTTATCGATGCGCCTGTTTGTGATTTAAGCTTTGCCCGGAGTCTTTCCATTTATGCTGTTTCTCCCTGCGGTAAGTGCTTTGGGGTTTACTAATTCAAATTTTGAGTTCTTTTAATTCTGTAAAAAGCTGATCATTTCTTGTCTTTATCGATCTGATCGCGCCGGGATTATCGTAGCTTCCGAATGCCGCGATCGATTTCATTTCCGCTGCAAGTTCCGCGAGAAATGTTTCTGTTAATGCGTTTTCCGATGCCGTTGCGCTGTCTGCCACTTCGCACGGCGCGCGCCAATCGTATTTCTTCGCTGCCCGTATAAACTGCTCTGTCGGCATGCTGCCGGCGAAGAACGCGAAGTTATTGTCAAAATTCGGCGCCATTCCGACGACTGCTCCGGTAGACCGATCCCTCAGCACGCCGTAGTTGAACGAATGCCGGTCCGGATTGCCGCTTATGATATCCAGATATATTATGTTCAGATAAGGTTTTACAAGCCCAAGCTCGTTAAAATAATCCGCGTTTGCCTCTATATCGCTGTCTCTCGTGCCAAGATGCTTCAGGATAAGCTCTGCCGGCTCGAAGTTGAGATCACGATTCTGCATAAAATCCGTTGAGCGCACTATACCGTATCTTCCAAGCTCCGGATCCGGCTCGGAAGCATACACCAGCTCATAATCTACAGTATCGATTCCGAGCTTCTTAGCCAGCTTTGACGCCAGTACCTCGTTGTAACACTCATTAAGAGGCTGCTTCTTATATAACCACCGTGTGCCGAATTCATCTGTCTGCCAGGACTTGTCGGAGTTGCCGATGTTTGTCAGCTCGGGATTAGGATCGTCGGAGACATAATCACTCCAGCTGTAGTCCAATCCCAGTGCAAGTCTGCTGAAATATCCGGTATATCCATCGAAGCTTACGTCTTCGTATCGCAGCTCTGAACCCTTTTCTCTGACCCAGTAATTGTCAGCGACGCATGCTGCATGAGCTTTCATCGCCGTCTCAAAATCATATTCATTTGCGCTTAGTCCGGATGCCGCTTTGATGTTTCGGGAAGTCAGACCGCGGCTCGATGCGATTGCCCGCGATGCTACCCAGGCTCTGAAATCCTTCAGATAAAGAGGCGCGAGTTTCTCATCGACGATGTGCAGTTTGCCATCCGAATACTCGCCGCAGACCTTTTCGCCGCTCAGGATCTCATAAACAGTTTCTTTCATCTCAACACCGACTGTACAGGTCAATCAAATAAGTCGACTGTATAATATGTTGTCGCAAATGAATCGTATACAAATCATACAAAGCTCGGGATACGACAAAACGGCGAACGCAGCGTCCACCTCCCTCATATACACATATATAATACCACATCTGCTTAGAAACATTCAATTGCCGAAGCGCTGAACAGGTTGTATTTCTGCGGATTTTCGTAAGTTTTCGGCGGATAATACCGCTGCTTATTCATAAATTTCATGCCTGTCAGATTTAGCCGATCCTGTTCGTGAGGGCTCGCGGGACACGGGCTTTGACGGCGATACCGTCTTCCGTATATTCTTCAGAAATAAGCTGCCCTGTTCTGCGGATCTCCGCGATTACTGCGGCGTTTTTGTATGGGATCACGGTGTCGATGTATACCCGGTTCTCGTTGAGTATACGCGCAATCTCACCGAGCAGCACATCCAGTCCCTGACCGGTCTTAGCGGAAATGCTGACTGATGCGTCCGCGCCAAAATCTCTGAACACCGCATCGGGTTCAAACAGATCAGCCTTGTTCCATACAGTTATAACCGGTTTGCCGCCTATATCAAGATCCTCGAGCGTCTCGTAAACCACCTTAAGGTGCAGCTCGGCCTGAGGATCGGAGGCATCGACCACATGCAGTATCAGATCGGCGTAGCCGGCTTCCTCCAGGGTACTCCGAAACGCGTCCACGAGATTGTGCGGCAGTTTATTGATAAATCCGACGGTATCGGTAAAAAGAACCTGCTGCCCGTCGCCAAGCAGCGCGCTCCTGGTCGTAGGGTCCAGCGTCGCGAACAGCTTATCTTCAGAAATGACATCGGATCCCGTGATACTGTTGAGCAGAGTCGATTTGCCGGCGTTGGTGTACCCGACTATCGCGACCGTCGGCACAGAATTGGCAGAGCGCTTCTTTCTCGCAGTGTTCCTCGCCCTCTTCATCTCCTCGATATCGTCCGAAAGGAGCTTGATCCTCTTTTGTATCACTCGCCTGTCGGTCTCAAGCTTCGTCTCACCCGGACCGCGAGTACCGATCCCGGCGCCGAGTCTCGACAGCGCCGCGCCCATACCGCGAAGCCTCACGTATCTGTATTTTTGCTGGGCGATCTCAACCTGAAGCTTACCTTCCCTCGTTCTGGCATGCGCCGCGAAAATGTCCAGTATCAGGGTCGTCCTGTCAATGACCTTTGTGCCTGTCAGCTCAGACAGATTGCGTATCTGCGAAGCCGTGAGCTCATCATCGCAGATTATGCCGTCCGCCTCGTGTATTTCTGCCATTTCGCGCAGCTCCGCCGCCTTGCCCTTGCCGATATATGTGGCTCTGTCGGGATGCGGCAGATTCTGCACAAGATGAACAAGGCTGACACCTCCTGCAGTATCCAGCAGTTCAGCCAGTTCATCGAGCGAGTCCCACGCCGCCTCCTCGTCACCCGTCGCAACAGCAACGAGAATATATTTTTCCGCTTCTGTTTGATTTGTCGTCATTGAGGTTGTAATAACGATGTTGATGGACAATCTACAGCATCGCAATATATTTTTCCTGTTCATCTGCAGGAATCAGAAGTGCATCCATCGCCTGCTGTGCCGTCAGATTCATGGTAGTCATCAGATTCCTGATATTTTCAAGGCGATTATTCTCGATGCCTTTTTCAATACCTTTCTCGATGACTTTTTCCATGGCTTCCTTACGCATGTCTTCCATCGCTTTGCACATATAATCCCCCCCTTTCGGATTCTCTTTCCAGTATCTGCATGACGACTGTTTCCTC
>JAFRGH010000001.1 GCA_017433945.1 Mogibacterium sp.
GCCGGCGCAGTACGCCCGGTTCTACAGCCTTCGTTCCGTCAGTAGCCGGACTCATAATAGCCGGTGAAGTCATAAACGATCTGACTGGTTATAATTCAGTCATCAGCCGAAAATGAAGCCCTGACTGCTGTAATTGACCGCTTGACATAAGGTATCCATTGACACTGAATGCATACATACCTTACAATTGTATTAATATAAAAACATGCTTTGTGATTGATCAAAAGAACTTAATATCAGAACCTGGAGAACGATTAAGGAATTTGAAGCGAGGTGTGTTATGGAAAAATACAAAGGAAAGGAACAGATAACAAGAGTATTATCCCTTGTCATGGCCGCAGCCGTGCTGGCAGCTTTTATGCCTTTCATGACCGGTGAATCATTTGCGGCGGAGGAAAACGGCAGAGAACAAACCAAAGCTTTTGAAGTGATGGATGACGGAACAGAGATCGAAGTCGATATGTCAAAGTACTATCCTCAGATGATCGATCCCGAAAGTCTTAAGGACGGGATAATCATAGAGGAGGATACAGCTGAGGCGGCTTCGGAAGTGGAAGAGGAAGATATAGATATATCAGAACCGGATACAACGGAGGAAGCTGCCGCCGCAGCTGCGGAAGGAGGTTTGTACGAGGGAGCTTCGCACGATCCCGTCAGACTCGCTTCAATCTCCGATGATCTCTTTGCAGCAGGAATATTTGCAGATGATGCTAAGGGTGTCGGTATTGAAGAGAGCAGAACAGAGGAGAGCAGTATTGAGGAGGTTCCGGGTGATGCCTATAATGTTCAGTCAAGCCGTAAGGGAGATATTATTACTTATTCAGGATATATAAATGCTCCGTACAGATTCGGAAATATGTATCTTGACGGACCGAATATAAAGCTGGGTTCGATAAACAGCAGCAATATAGACTACTCCATCGATATGAGCTATTTTGATGTGGGATATCATACAGTATTAATCGAGGCGATCAACAGTTCTACAGGAGCATTGGCAGGCTATATCTGGCAAACATACATACCTGTCAATCCAACGATCAAGCCTGATTCAAAGGGATCCATAGAGGCATATTCCACATATATCAGGTTCTGGCCTTACAGCTTCGGAACAAACTCTCAGGCAAAACTGTACATGGAGTACAAACCTGCATCATCCAAAAAATGGAAGCGTTCGGGCTATATGACATCCAATATGGTTGTCTCATACTATAATCAGGTATATAAGATCAAAGGCTTCAAACAGAACAAAAAATACAATACGAGAATACGCTACGGTGTCGATGCGACATATAATCTTGATGGTAAAACATATACCTTTTTCGGTCCTGCCCTCAAGACGGGAACCTTCAAGACCGGCAAATCAAAAAAGCCTGCCGTCAGATCTGTCAGAGCCAGGGCTGTGAGCGTCAAATATCATAAGGTCAGGCATTACTACTATGGCGTATATCTTTATACGGAAAAATTCTACACCTGCAAGGTCAAGGTCATAGTCAAGCTTAAGAAAAAGCCGGGAACAAAGGGCATAATCGTCAACGGCAGATATCTTAAGGGCAACAAAAAGACCTACACGACTACGTTCAATCCTTATCCTAACTATCATACAAGGCGTCCGCGCGGACGCGCAAAGTTCAAGGTCAGTCTGCGCTCATATCAGAGCAAAAAATACGGAGGCTACTCGCCGACATACAGCAAAACAAAGAAGCTTTCATAAATCAAAATATCTTTCCTGCGGGGCGGTAAAGCTTCGCAGGTTTTTGTATGTACAAAACGACAATTTATTCAGCGCATTTTGTTGCTTTTAACAATCTCATGATGTAGAATCTATGAAGCGCAGGAAAGCGCAAATATAACAAATGCTTACAGGTATTATTCAGGGAAATAAATGATTCGCAGTTCGATTATTATCAGTATTGTCCTTATTAACATTATCATTCTCGGACTTTCTATTCTTATAGAAGGCGGAAATGATGCTGATTGCTGCGGTAAAAACTAAGTTGTCCGGACTGCCTGTAAAGGTCAATTAAAAGACAGGCAATAGCGATATGAAGACCCTGCGATCAGCAATGAGCAAGCGCAGGGTTTTAATATATGTGAAGAATAAAGACGTATAGAAGAATAAAGACGTATAGAAGAATAAAGAAATGTAAAAAGGCAGAAGTCAATTAGTCGGGTAAGTTTAATGCTGAACTTCAGAATATCAGAATCAGCAAAATGACGAAGCCCGGTATCGTAAATGAAAGGAGAACTGCAATTTGAAACTAACAGGTGCAGAGATACTGATGGAGTGTCTTATAGAGCAGGAGGCTGATGTCGTTTTCGGATATCCCGGTGGCACTATACTGAATGTCTATGACGCGCTGTACCAGTATTCGGACAGGATAAAGCATATACTCACTGCGCATGAGCAGGGAGCTTCGCACGCGGCTGACGGCTATGCCAGGAGCACCGGCAAGGTAGGAGTCGTTTTCTCGACATCTGGCCCGGGCGCCACCAATCTTACGACAGGCATAGCGACCGCATATATGGACTCGTCTCCTGTATTGTTCATTTCGTGCAACGTGGCGGATAATCTCATCGGCAAGGATTCTTTCCAGGAGGTCGACAGCACGGGCATCACGCTTCCTATCACGAAGAGCACCTATCAGGTGAGCGATGTCAACAAGCTGGCGGATATAATCAGGACCGCCTTTGCTATAGCGAGAAGCGGCAGACCGGGACCGGTGTTCCTCGACATACTCAAAAACGTCACGGCGGAATATGCGGAGTATGAGCCTCTTAAGCGCAGTGAGCACCGTACGAGCGGCAGACTCAAAGACCTCTACGACCGGAACATGGTCGATTTCAAACCGCCTTCAATAGATGAAGAGGATATCGACAAGCTCGTGGAAATGATAAACGAATCCGAGTGTCCTATGCTGATCTGCGGCGGAGGTGTCGTCAGGAGCAGGAGTGACGAGGAATTCAACAGATTCGCCAATCTGGTCGACGCTCCGACAGCCATCACAGTCCTGGGCGGCGGCGGAATGAATGGACGCAATCCTCTCGTCACGGGAATGATAGGCATGCACGGCTCGCAGGCTTCCAATATAGCTGTCGACGAATGCGACCTCCTTATAGCTGTAGGATGCAGGTTCTCGGACCGTGTCGCGCTCGATCCCGACAGCTTCGCGGGCAACGCGCGGATAGTCCACATCGACATAGACAGGTCGGAGATCAACAAGAACGTAAGGACCGACCACCACATAATAGGTGATGCCAAAGAGGTGCTGAGGATGCTCAACGAGAGGCTGACACAGCAGGATCACAGTGAATGGAAAAAATTCGTGTTCTCGCATCCGAGGGAGACGGTCTATGAGGACGGCGGCGACACGCTCAATCCTAAGCAGGTATGCGAGACAATAGCGAAAATGCTGCCGCAGGACACCATGGTGGCTACCGATGTCGGACAGCATCAGATGTGGGCGATACAGCATTTCCACTTTGACTACCCGGGACAGCTCCTTACCTCAGGAGGCTTCGGAACCATGGGCTTCGGTCTCGGAGCCGCTATCGGCGCCAAGGTCGGAAATCCTGATAAGGCCGTGATACACATAGCGGGCGACGGGAGCTTTCGCATGAACTGCAACGAGCTTGCGACGGAGCAGTACTACAGGCTCCCGATAATCACATTTATTTTCAACAACCAGACACTCGGCATGGTCCGGCAGTGGCAGAACCTGATATACGACAAGCATTTCTCAGAGAGCGACCTCGACAGGGGCCCGGACTTCGTAAAGCTGGCTGAGGCATACGGGCTGCACGGCAGACGAGTCAGCAACCAGAAGGAGCTCGAGGCGGCAATCGCTGACGCGCTCGAGTGCGGAGAGGGCTATGTTATAGACTGCATGATCGATATAGACGAGATGGTCAGACCGATGGTGGGAGGCGGCAGCCGCATCACCAATTTTATGAAGATATAGGAGGGAGGACAGACAATGCAGAATACGGAACAGGTCAAGCTACAGACTCTGGCGCTGCTCGTTGACAACGAGGCAGGTGTGCTGTCCCAGATCGCGCGCCTTTTTTCGAGAAAGGGCTTCAACATCGAGACCTTTGCCGCAGGCGCGACAGAGAACCCGGGCGTCACGCGTATCACGATAGACGTGCTTGCTGATGATCACAACGCCGAGTTCATGATGAATCAGCTGCGAAAGCTCTTCCCGGTGCGCTCGGTCAAGTGGCTGACCAGGGACACTTCGATATACAGACAGATGGTGTTCATCAAGGTCAAGGCGGATACCGGCGAGCGCAGAAATGATGTTATACAGCTCGCGAATATTTTCCGGGCGCAGATCATCGATGTGTCGCTCCACACTCTTACCCTCGTGCTGACAGGCGACGAGGAAAAGGTGTCGGGCATAATAAAGATAATGCAGGAATTTGAGATATTGGAGATAGCCAGAACAGGTGTCGTTGCCATCGAGAGAGGCAGCGCCACTATCAATGATAAATCAAAGGAAAGTGGGGAATTCAACTATGGTAAAAATGTATTATGAGAAGGATTGTAATCTTGACGCTCTTA
>JAFRGH010000093.1 GCA_017433945.1 Mogibacterium sp.
AGATCCTCAAAGCCCATTCCCTTGCTTTCGAGAGATTCTTTGATCTTGTTGTATCTGAATTCATACTGCTCTGTGACATCACCGAAAGGAGCAAGCTCCTCTGTTGTGTGGCGCAGGGTGTCGTTGAACATTTCCTTATCGTCGTCGTATACAGCGATCTTGCTGGATGTGGATCCGAGATTCATTACCAGTATTTTTTCCTTGCCCATATAAATCCTTCCTTTTTCATAAATAAAGAATAAAGCGATAACTTGATCATATAAACCATACGCAGTTATTCTATCATAACTCACAATTAAAAATGTGATGAATGAATGAGTCGGTAGACTGAATCTTTTATAGAAAACTTATAAAAATAGCATCATTGCCATGCGGAGTGTGTCTGTCACGGTTGAAAGACAGAATCCTCGATTGAACCGTGACCAAACAGTGGTATAAGGAATCAGCTGAGAACTTCCGGTCACGGTTGATAGGCAAAATCCGCGTTCTAACCGTGACCAAACAGTGGTATAAAGGATCAGCTGAGAGTTTCTGGTCACGGTTGACAGGCAGAATCCGCGTTCTAACCGTGACCAAACAGTGGTATAAAGAATCAGCTGAGAGTTTCCGGTCACGGTTGACAGGCAAATTCCGCGTTTGAACCGTGACCAAATGGAGTTTAGAAATGTAGGGAATTGAAAAGATTCGTAGGATTTGCATTAACGGCATCTTGAATTGCAAATACGGTTGTTGTATATTCGTCTTGGAATCAAAAGCTGTGCGGACACTGTCGTTCGCATGGCTTTTATCGAAAGCGGAGGTAGTGAATATAAGGCGATGAAAGAGAAAAAGGGTGTAAGTGCGATCGATTTCTTTTGCATAGGATTCGGAGCCAGTGTGGGAGTAGGCTGGGCGGTATCCATTAACAGCTGGATGGCCGGAAGCGGCGGCCCTCTGCCTGCGGCTGTCGGCTACATGCTGGCGCTGGTGATAATGATACCTATAGCGCTGTGCTACTGCGAGCTCTGCGCTATGCTGCCTGTTTCAGGCGGCGGAATGGCATACGCTTTCAGAGCATTCGGGGATAATATAGCTTTCATTTCGGGATGGGCCGCATTTGGCGCGTTCGTGACTATCATACCGTGGGAAGCCATCTATGTTGTGGACATCCTGAGCATACTCATACCGGCGTTAAAGGCGGGAGCTCCGCTGTATACCCTTGCAGGTGCCGACATTTATCTGGGACACATAATCGTTGGTCTTGTGATCTCGGTGATACTCTTCCTTATCAACAGGAAGGGTGTCACTTCATCTGCATCTATACAAAAAGTCCTCTGCTTCGTGCTGGTAGGCGCCGGAATACTCGCTATGATCTTCGCGATGTTCAAATTCGACACAGCGAATTTCCAGCCGGTATACGAGAATATAGGCAAGGGCACGCACAACTCATTTATCGGCGGCGCGATGGTAATACTCGCATCCGCACCGTTCTTCCTCGCCGGATTTGAGACCATCCCTCAGGGAATAGAGAGCGCCGGAGGCGATGTCAAATCAGTGGGTAAAACAGTTGTGCTGACTGTCGTGCTGTCATGCTTTTTCTATGCGGGGCTGCTGTTCACACTCGGCGGCGCGATGCCGTGGAAGGAATTCATAGGCTTTGACAGCCCTGCTGCGGCTCTGCTGTTCCGTGATGTCTACGGTGGCCCGGTAGGAATGGGACTGTATCTCTTCATCCTGATCGGAGCTATTTGCGGACTGATCACCACCTGGAACGGCTTCATGATGGCGTCCTCGCAGATACTCATGGCAATGGCCAGGGTCAGTATAGTACCGGATGCTCTGGCAAAACAGCATCCTGTCTACAAGACCCCGATCAATGCATTAAAGGTATGCCTTGTCGCTTCGATCGCAGGGCCTTTCCTCGGAAGCGGTCTTATCGGATCCCTGACTACGTTCTCCGCTGCAGGCTACGTGACAAGCTGGATGATAACCGCGTACAGCCTGATCAGGCTGAGGCATACAGAGCCGACTCTGAATCGCCCTTATAAGATCCCGGGCGGAGAGAAGACGGCGTGGTTCGCAGGCATCAGCATGACCGCACTGCTGGCGCTGCTGCTCATACCGGGACAGCCGGTGTTCATGGGCGGCTTTGCTACAGCAATGTTCGGCGGCTGGATGTTCATAGGACTGGTGCTCTTCATCATAGACTACCGCCAGAGAAGGCATTATTCACAGCTCAAGAGGGCGTCATTCCTCTTCGCCAGCATGATGGCCCAGGGCGATACCGTTTTGCCTGAATATACGGAGTTCTTTGAGGATGACTACAGATATCTTTCGTTTGTAGTACCAAAGGAGGCTGATTATTCGGGTAAGACGCTGATAGAGCTTGGATGGGGCAAGAGCCAGAATGTGTTCATCATAAAGATAGAGCACGGGACACAGATGATTTTCCTGCCTAACGGCAAGACACAGGTATTCAAGGGAGACAGGGTGTTCGCGGTAGGAATCGAAAAATCCATACTCAGGTTCCGCGACGGCCAGTACATAGGCGACAAGCACACCATGGGAAATCTCAAGGATTTCATGGGCCTCGGAACGACAGAGGCTCAGGTGCCTCTGATCTGCAAGGTCGTCAAGGTCAGGAAGGACGCGCCGTACTGCAACAAGCCTCTCAAATATTCGGGCATAACCGACTACACACAGTGCATGGTCATCGGACTGCAGTCGCTCGGCAAGACCTTCATGATGCCTGATGCGGACACGCTGATAGAAGAGGACGACGATCTTTGGGTAGTAGGCCTGGAGGAGAATATCGAGAAATTCCTCAGTCTTACAGAGACAAACAACGATACACCGTCAGCATAACTCGCATGTATCGCAAAACTGCCCGGGAGCAGAATATACATATCAGTAAACTATACTCATAACTCATAAATCATAAATTAATAAGCCGGCATATACGCATCTTACTGATTGATGCGCGTATGCCGGTTTAATTATTGAAGGGTGTGAGATAATTGTTTCTCAGATGTTGTCTACCTCGCGGATGTCATGGAATCCTTTTCCCATGCCCCATACTGTGCTGATAGGCATTATGGTCGCGAAGGCGTGATCATCCCTGTCCGCGATGAATTTCTTGATCTTAATGCTTTCCGAAGGAGTGCAGATGACCGAAAGGGTCCTGCGCTCCTCTTTTGTATATTCGCCCCTCGAAATATGCGAGGTAACGGCTCTGCCGAGCTCCTTCATGATGTACTCGGTAATTTCTTCGGAGCTCTCTCGGGTGCTCGCGATGATGTCGAACTGAACGAATTTGCCGCTGTATCCGATGGTTATTGCGGAAATGACCTTCGCGGCGACGAACGCGTTTATCAGCGCGTACATGGCGATGTTTGTATCGAATACGAATGCGGAGATAGCGATTATCGTCATATCCATCGCCATCTGGATATCGCCGGTGCGCATATAATTGAAGCACTTGAATTTGAGTATTCTGGCGATAGTGTCAGTGCCGCCCGAAGAGTAACCGCCGATATAGCCGATCCCGGTAGCGATTCCGTAGAATACGCCGATGAGTATCGAAGCAAGGAAAGGATCCGGTGATTTGAGGAATTCGTAATCCACGTGCTCGAATATGAAGAGCATGATAGGATACGCGAAACCGAGCGCTACGATGCGGCGGACCTCGGCCTTGCCCATGGTGAAATAGGCGATGATGAGTATGATCATCGACAGCGAGTAATATACAAGTGAGTAGCTGATCGGGAAGAAATGTGTGATCAGCCTGACGACGCCCGGCATGCCGCCCGATGTCATCCCGTTAGGGATCATGACGAATATCTGTACTGAAGAGCCGGCAAAGGCCGAAAGTAAAACGATGAGGGCCTCCCACAGAAATTTGCCTGCTTTGGTCTTAGGGGATCTGAACATATCGTATTTATCCTTTTCTTTTGTATTGTAATGCTTCAATCATATGCGCGGACAGATTCAAAGTCAATCAAAAAGGTAAGAGCAATTCAGTCACCGGCCGATGTGGCTTGAGCGGCATTGTACCCATTGAATTGAGGAATTGCGCATGATAGAATTTCAGCATACAGAGAAGAAGATTATTCTTCCGTTTATACTGGTTTTGTGTTCAATAGTTGTATTCAATAATTATATTTAAAGGGATAAGGTGCATTACATGGAATATTACGAGAATATAGTAAAGAAGAGAAATTCCTGCAGATCTTTTTCGGACAGGAAGGTAGACGATGACGTGCTGAACGAGATCCTTATGTATTATGAGGATGAAGAGAGCGACCTGGTGGATGATATTTCCACTGAGATCAGATTCTATATCGGTACTGTATGGGACAAGCTCAAAAAGAGCGTAGGCTATAACGGAGTCTGCATCAAGGCGCCGATGTATATGGTGCTCTATTCGGATAAGGCGGATCACTATCTCGAAAATGCCGGATACATTGCTCAGGGCATCACACTCAAGATGACGGAGCTCGGTCTTGCGGCATGCTGGATGACTATCAATGATGCCGAGGAGGTCACAGAAGCTCTCGGAGAGGATACTGATAAGATCGTTTCCTGCGTAGTGGCATTCGGATACCGCGCCGAGGACAATGATGAAAAGAAGGCTCCTAAGAAGTCACTTGATGAGATGACAGACGGCAGGAAGTTCGGCAAGGATATCGATACCGATGTGTTCTATTCGGAGATCGAGGATGGTCTGAGAGCTATAGCGCATGCCCAGTCGTTCCAGAACCTGCAGCCTTACAGGATAATTGTTGACGACGATCAGATATCGCTGGTCGGTCTGCCTGACGATATGACCAATGATAATGACAGACACCTCAATTACGGGATCGTAATGTTCAATTTCTATGCCGTTATGGATGCTGTCAGAGCGAACACGCCGAAATGGAGCTTTGAGCCTGCGGACCGCGACCTGGGACTGCCTGCAGACGTGGAATACGTGGCGAAATGCCGTATTTAACAGACGGTGTCGCTCGCTCCGGTCAAGCGAGCTTGTAGGAGCTTCGCTCCTGGCTGAGCAGCAAAGCATAGTAATGTATAAACAGAACGGGGGCGGTGACGGTGCTGCAATGCATCTGCCCCCCTTTTTCATTAGAATGTTGATATTTCTACTGCTTCAGCAGAAATCAGTTCAGGCTGAATGAATCGA
>JAFRGH010000094.1 GCA_017433945.1 Mogibacterium sp.
ACATGACTTTTGCGATTTCTGATGGTTTGCCGATGCGACACAGCGCTGTCTCATCGGCAATTTCTTTGACTATCTCCGCATCGACAGCGGAATTCATGTCGGTATCGATCATTCCCGGAGCGATGCAGTTGACCCTTATGCCTGATGGGCCGACCTCCTTGGCAAGCGCTTTGGTCAGGCCGATGACGCCGGCCTTTGCGGCGGAATATGCCACCTCGCATGAAGCCCCCACCTGTCCCCACATAGAGGAGACGGTGATGATGCTGCCGTTCTTGCGGCTTATCATCGACGGAAGCACATTCCTGATGCTGTAAAAAACTCCGTTAAGATTCGTGTCTATGATCTCTTCCCATCTGGTCTCATCTATATCAGTGATGAGGTGAAAATCGGATACTGCAGCGTTGCATACCAGCACATCGATGCAGCCGTCAAGCAGCTTCATGGCTTTGTCAGACGCGATCTTTACGGAATTGCTGAATTTGACATCACATCTGACAGGGATCGCGCCGGTCTCCTGCCTCAGAGCATCGGCTTCGAGTTCAGACTTGTGAAATGTAAATACTACCTTGTCGCCCCTTGAGGCAAAAAGTCTGACAGCTTCGGCGCCGATACCGCGTGAACCGCCTACAATAAAAACATTACTCATAATTGATCACCTTTACAATCTGTTTTCAAGCTGCACTGCAACGACAGCTTATTCTCTGGCATCTTCCTGCTCTGCCTTTTCGGCCTTTTCTTCCTTTGCTCTCGCTTCAGCATCCTTCGCTTCCGCTCTCTCTTTGAGAGCTTTTTTGATCTTGTGCCTGATAATAAGGAAGAGGACCAATACAACTATAAGAATGAGCACTGTGATCTTAAATACAAATCCGGTCTGTGCCTTGACCCGGGTCCAGTTCATTCTCAGATAAAAAGTGATCACCATCAATACGATGATCAAAACAGCGATCAGTATCGCGTATAGCTTGAAGGAGCCTTTTTTATTGTTTCTCATTGTAATTCTTTTGTTCAGCATCTCAAGATATCCTTTCCGCAGAGCCGACGGAGCTCAATGGTCTCATCCGCACGGCGAAGCCGTTACATTCGATGAGACATTCCAGCGAAGGAGCAGAGCCGACGGAGCTCAATGGTCTCATCCGCACGGCGAAGCCGTTACATTCGATGAGACCATTATAACAGAATCTCCTTTTCCGGACCATATTTTGGGGTTCCCATAAAGGGGACACACAATGAACAAAAACATGTAAAGACGGCTTTACCTATATTTCGTGTATCGGTTTTCGTCTGCCACTATATATTGTAGCAGACGATTCTTTTTGAACTAAAATAAAATTGTAAAGATGACTTTACGTCAAAAAAGTGGAGGAATTGACCCTAAAAATGGGGCATAAAAATTGTAAAAGGGAGGGATGTGGAGTAAAATGGTGTTACTCACCGGAGAGGAGACAAAGGATAACCGGGCTGCATCGGTTTTTGTGCGCAGAAATTGAGGACCGAATCAGGAGTCGGTCCAGGCAGGATGTACGCACAGCCGGCAATGCAGTCGTTCAATGCTTATCCGCAATTCCACATGATGTTCACAGGTACTTACCAGAATTCAATAGACAGTAAGAACCGCATGATCATACCGTCAAGGTACAGGGACATGCTGGGCGGGCGCTGCATGCTCACCCGAGGGTTCGACAAGTGCCTGTATATCTATGCGATGGACGATTACGAGGTGCTGGTAGACAAGATACGCAAGCTGCCTCAGTCAGACAGAGACGTCCGTAAGTTCATCAGGGAATTCTTCTCCAACACTGAGGAATGCCACCTGGATTCGCAGGGAAGGATACTTATTCCTCAGCACCTGAGAGATTACGCAGGAATCAACAAGGGACTTGTGACCAAGGGCGCCATGGACAAGATCGAGATATGGAGCACAGAGGTGCTGGAGGATCCGGAAGGCGAGAATATGATGGATAATGATGAATTCGTCAAAAAGCTGGATATGTATGAGCTGTAAGTCCGGTCACAAGGCATAAGCGAGACAAGCAGGGATAACAAATGGAATTTGAACACGTACCTGTCCTATATAACGAGGTCATGGACGCTCTGAATATAAGACCCGGCGGGATGTATGTCGACGGTACTGTCGGCGGCGGAGGGCATTCGTCGGGCATATGTGAGAGGCTGGGCGGCTCCGGCACGCTGATCGCGGTCGACAGGGACAGAGAAGCCCTTGAAGCAGCACAAAAGAGGCTGGAGGGATACAGCTGCGAAAAGCGTTTCATCCATGCGAACTACAGCGATACCGAATTGATCGCATCGGCGGCTGCAGAAATAAGCGGAGCCGGCGGAGGTGTCGACGGCATATTGCTCGACCTCGGCGTCTCGTCGTATCAGCTCGACAACGAGGAACGCGGATTCTCGTATATGCATGACGCGCCGATGGATATGCGCATGGATGAAGACGACAATTTCACCGCGTACGATGTCGTAAACGGATACAGCGAAGCGGAGCTTGCCCGCATAATAAAGGAATACGGGGAGGAACGCTGGGCCGCGAGAATATCGCAGTTCATCGTGAGAGAACGAAAGGCCGGGCCGATCAAAAGCACGGGACAGCTGACAGAAATAATCAAGTCGGCCATACCGGCAAAGGCAAGGAGAACAGGACCGCACCCGGCAAAGAGGACCTTTCAGGCGATACGCATCGAAGTGAATGACGAACTCGGGCATCTGAGAGACGCAGTGGCTAAACTGCCTGATCTCCTGAACAGCGGAGGACGCATAGCGATAATAACATTTCATTCGCTGGAGGACAGGATAGTAAAGCAGGAATTCGAGAGAAGACTCGATCCATGCACCTGTCCTAAAGAGTTTCCGGTATGTGTCTGCGGAAAGGTTGCTGATGTCAGGAGGGTGACCCGCAAGCCGATAGTTCCGTCGGAGGAGGAGCTGGAGGTGAATCCAAGGTCCAGAAGCGCAAAGCTCAGAGTACTGGAAAAGCTGTAACGCAGCTGCCGGTACACTAAACAAAAAACAACAGACAATTGACAGAGGGATGCAAAATGGCAGGTTTTGTCGGAACAGCTCAGAGAACACAAGTGAATAATGCCGGACTGCGTCCGGTTATAGCAGATAGAGGATCTTCACATCCGAGGGATACTCAGTATTCACAGCAGCATTCAGGTCGCTCGTATACGCAGTACGCTCAGGCCGGACAGGGCGGTGAGGCGAACAAAGCAGCTGCAGGTATCAGACAGAGAGTGAGAATCATAGATGCGGCCGCGAGAGAGAAAAAAGATAAGAAATTCATACTCAGAATAGCCGCGCTCGCAGTCATCGGGCTCTTTGTCCTGATAGGAATGCGCTGCTACTGCGCAACGATACAGCACAGCAATAATGTCCTTGAAGAGAGGAACAGCTATCTTCAGGCTGAAATAGACTCGCTTCAGAGCCAGATAGTGGAAAGGACAAAAGTAACTACAATAGAGAGGCTGGCTACCGAGCAGTATGGCATGGTGTATCCGACACCTGATAACTGTATAAGACTAAGCGAAGAAGGTGAAAAGCAGGAAAACCTCGCTGCTTCAATCAGGAGCGAGGCGTACAACTGATGCCCTGCGCAGAATTATGAACGGACCACCGACCCGGAGCCAGGTCGGTGTTTTTTACTAAATAAAGTGCTGTGTGTTCCAAATGAACACAAGATAAGATATAATAATCAGGTATGTCCGGACGTAGAACGATGGCACGTAATAAAGACACAAGTAAAACAGACAAAAATATAAATACGCCTGACAAGGCCGACATCAAAGGATCACGGATCAGCCATGCCGTATATCGCCCGTACAGGATCACTCCAATGAACCGGAGGCGCCTGGTCGGCGGTTTTGCGGTGATACTGCTTCTTATGACGGCTCTCATATACCGTATGGGATACTGGCAGATAGTAAGGGCTGATGAGCTGAGAGTCATGGCCGCTGAGATGCAGAAAGTCGATACACAGATCGATCCTGTAAGAGGCGCGATATACGATTCGCGCATGAGCACTCTGGCGGAGACCGTTACCGAGTATGAGCTCTATGCTTATACCCAGTATCTCTACAAGGACGAGAACGTGAGACCTGCGCAAAAGAGAAAGATCGTAACGGACCTTGCGAAGATAACAGGATCGAGCAAGGTGGATATACAAAAGAAGCTCGAAGGCGAGGAAAATCTGGTGCTGCTGGCTGACGGCCTCACAAGAGAGCAGGTCGAGAATGCGAAAAAAGAGTTCGACGGCAAAGTGGATGTCAGGACCAGGGCTGCGAGGTATTATCCGAACGGAGCTTTTGCCGCGCAGATACTCGGCGGCGTCAACGCTGACAATGTGGGACGAAGCGGCCTCGAGTATCAGTATAATTCGGTATTGGCCGGAATCAAGGGCAGGACCATCAGGACGACGGATCCTGACGGAAACACTCTGACGAGCGGCAATTCCAGGACATACAGGGCGCAGAACGGATACAGCATCGTAACGACGGTGGATTCGGTAATACAGCATTTTACAGAGGATGCTCTTGAGACGGGTATGCAAAAGACCGGCGCTGAAGCGATCACATGCATAGTCACAGATCCGAAGACAGGAAACATCCTTGCCATGGCTTCGACACCTGAATATGATCCGAACAAATCATCCGAGCCGTACTCTGCAGCCGAAAAAAAGAAATTCAAAAAGATGACCGCGGAGGAACAGACTGAGTATCTCAGCAGGATGTGGACGGTAAGGGGCATAAGCAATGTTTATGAGCCGGGATCCACTTTCAAGCTGATCACTGCGGCATCTGCTCTTGAATCGGCTAATTCATCAAAAAAATCAAGGTATTACTGCAACGGCTATATTCATGTAGACAATTACAATTTGAGGTGTCTCAGCACGCACGGCAAGCAGACCCTTAAGGAGGCTGTAGGCAATTCGTG
Organism: Mogibacterium sp.; assembly: GCA_017433945.1. Classification (GTDB taxonomy): domain Bacteria; phylum Bacillota; class Clostridia; order Peptostreptococcales; family Anaerovoracaceae; genus Crickella. The sequence goes on from JAFRGH010000094.1 coordinate 4,945, forward strand.
CAACCCGGCACTTGCCCAGGTAGCGTTGGATATGGGCGCGGATACTTTTTACAATTATATAGACCTCTTCGGATTCAACGACAAGACCGGAGTGGACCTGCCGGGTGAAACGAGATCCATAGTCAAGGATCCCGACGGAATGGGAAATGTCGATCTCGCCACTACCGGATACGGTCAGGGCATCGCGGTGACGCCGCTTCAGATACTCTGCGCCGTGAACACCTTCGGCAACGGCGGCGTGCTGATGAAGCCTAAGCTGGTCAGCAGGATAGTCGATTCCAAGGGCAAGACGGTAGAATCGTTTGAGGATACAGCAGTAAGACAGGTCGTCTCCGAACAGACCGCCGAAAAAATGTGTGACATCATGGAATACTATGTTTCCGATGCAGGCGGTACAGGAGCGTATGTTCCCGGATACAGAGTCGGAGGCAAGACCGGCACTGCCAACCTGGTCGAAGGAAGCTCATACGCCAGAAACGCGACGAATACATCATTTGTCGCCATGGCGCCAATGGATGATCCGGTGATATCCATGATATGTATCGTCTACAAGCCTACGAAGACCCAGTTTGGTAATTTTACAGCCGGTCCTATCGTTCAGGAAATAATGGAAAAGAGCCTTCAGTATCTCGGAGTGGAGCGCAAATATTCAAAGAACGAAAAAAAGGAAGCGGAAAAAGACCTTGTTGAGGTGCCTGACGTAACGGGAATGAACAGTAATAAGGCCGTATCCGTACTCGCAAACAGCAAGCTCGGGTACAGGGTAGTGCCTGAAAACAGCGGAAGCGGGTTTGCAGTTCAGGCTCAGCAGCCAAAGGCCGGAAGCAAAGTGAAGAAGAATTCCATCGTCTATATCTACAGCGAATAACACATACAGAGATCATATAAAAAGTAATTATACGTTAGGAGTTATACATGATGAGTACATACGGATACGTGCTGACAGCAGTGATCGCGTTCGCGGTATCGATGCTGGTAACGGCGCTTATGATACCGGTGCTTAAGGAAAAACAGTTCGGGCAGTTCATTCGGGAGGACGGTCCGCAGGCGCATCTGAGCAAGGCCGGCACTCCTACGATGGGAGGCGTTGCCATGGTTGCGGGCATTACCGCAGCTCTTTTGGCGAGCAGCTTCCTGACCGGCGGATTCGGAGCCGAAAAACTCGCGATACTGCTCAGTATGTTCGCGTTCGGAGCTATTGGTTTTATCGACGATTACAACAAGATAGCAAAGAAGCAGAATGAGGGGCTCACGCCGAAGCAGAAACTGGCGCTGCAGCTGATCTTCGGTATCGCGCTTGCCGTATATATGATGCTCAGCGAGGGAACTAAGGTGCTTATTCCTTTCGCAAAGGTATATGTAGATTTTGGTATCGTCTACATCCCATTCGTGGTTTTCATTGAGGTCGCCATGGCAAATGCCGTGAATCTGACGGACGGACTTGACGGTCTTGCAGCCAGCACATCGGCTATAGTCGCTGTGACTTTCGCGGTGATCGGCATGTTCATCGTACCGGGAGGAGATGAGCCGATGGCAGCTGCCGGACAGGCAATATTCGGCGCGGCGTGCGGCTTCCTTATGTACAACCACTATCCGGCACGAATATTCATGGGGGATACAGGCTCCATGGCGCTTGGTGGAGTGATTTCGGCTGCCGCGATAGTAGGACACATGGAGTGGCTGCTTCCGATAGCCGGACTTATCTATGTCGTCGAGGCGATGTCTGTGATCATACAGGTCACGTATTTCAAAAAAACAGGCGGCAAGAGGGTATTCCGCATGGCGCCTATACATCATCACTTTGAACTGGGAGGGTGGCATGAGACCAAGGTCGTCAGAGTATTCTGCGCCTTCACTCTGGTCTGCTGCGTGATCGCGATACTATCGGTAAAATAAAAGGATGAATAAAGGATGAATAAAAACTGTAACTATATCAACTGTATGATGATTGAAGGACAGGTAAAATGACAGAGAATATTGAAAAGATGACTGCATCAAGGGGCAGGGAATACAGAGACTCGCTAAGGAAAAAGAAAATACTTGTTGTCGGAATGGGCAAATCCGGCAAGGCCGCAGTCAGGGTGCTGCACAGCATCGGGGCTGCTGTTACCGCCCAGGATTCATCGTCTGAATCAAAGATAGACAGCGAGTTTGTCGAATACATGAGAGAAGAGGGAATAGGGATGTGTCTCGGCAGGGTGCCGGATGATGTATCCGAATACGAGATGCTGGTATTGAGCCCGGGCGTACCTACGGATCTTGGATTTATCGCAGAGGCAAGAGGGGCAGGCGCCGAGATAATAGGCGAGCTTGAACTGGCGTACAGGATAAGCAAATGCAGATTTGCTGCTATCACAGGCACAAACGGCAAGACAACGACCACGACGCTCGTCGGTGAGATATTCAAGGCCGCCGGCCTCAGCACCTCGGTAGTGGGCAACATAGGAAATCCTGTTGTGACAGAGGCGTACGATGCCGAAGATGAGCGCTGGATGGTCGCAGAGGTGTCGTCATTTCAGCTCGAGACTACCGTGTATTTTGAACCGGTCGTATCGGCTATACTGAATCTCACCCCGGATCATCTGAACCGCCACAAAACCATGGAGGCGTACGGAAATGCCAAGGCGAGGATCGCTGTCAATCAAAGCGGCAGTGAATATCTCGTAGTCAACAAGGATGATCCGGCTGTGATGAAGCTGGCTCAGCAGAGCAGCGCGGTTCCGGTCCTGTTCAGCAGGACGGGATCTGTGGAAATGGGAGCATATCTTGCCGAAAAAGACGGTGAACAGCAGATCACGGTAAGGGACGCGGATGGCAGGGACCACCTGATCTGCAGCAGAGGCGATCTCAGGATCATAGGAGATCATAACGTTGAAAACGCTCTTGCGGCAGCAGCGATATCGTATTTTGCAGGCATAGATCCTGAGATTATAGGAAAGGCAATCAGGGAGTTCCCGGGAGTTGAGCACAGGATAGAATTCTGCGCAAGGATCAATGATGTAGAATACTACAACGATTCGAAGGGAACAAATGTCGATGCCGCGGTCATCGCGCTCAAGGCCCTTAAGGAAAACATAATACTGATCGCGGGCGGAGACGGCAAATCCCAGGATTTTACAGAGCTTGCAAATCACCTTGAGGGTGCTGTAAATGCGCTGGTCCTGCTTGGCAGGGACGCCCCGATAATAGAGGCAGCGGCGCGCAGGGCCGGATTTGAAAAAATATACCATTGTAAAGATATGGCGGAATGCGTGAGCAGATCCGCGGCGCTGGCGAGACCGGGGGACAGGGTGCTCTTGTCACCTGCGTGCGCGAGCTGGGACATGTATGACAATTTTGAGCAGAGGGGAAGGCACTTCAAGCAGTGCATAAAAGAACTCCTCGGCTGATATCATGGCAGAGAAAAGAAACAGAAGAGCAGATAGAAAAAGGAACAGGGAGATCCGCAGAGCGCGAAGGGCTCAGATGGCGGGTGAGAAAAACGGCTTGCAATTATCGCGATTTGCGGAATGGTTCGGCGGCTTCGATATTGTAGTTGCTGTATGTGTTGTGCTGATCTCTACATTTGGCGTAGCTATGGTATTCAGCGCAGGATACTACCAGACCATCAATTCCACAGATCCGGATCCGACATATTACCTCATAAGACAGCTGCTCTTTGTCGTGAGCGGATGGCTGATCATGCTGCTCTTCGCGAATATCGATTACAGGATATATACAAAGTTCACATACTTCGCGCTGATAGCGAGCGTAGGTCTGCTGGTCCTGGTCCTGGCTGTAGGATCGTCTGTCAACAACGCTCAGAGATGGATAAGTATTCTGGGCTTCAGGATTACGCCGAGCGAGTTGTCCAAGGTGTTCATGATCATTTTTACGTCTACATTTCTCGTGGCGGATCCTGACAACATCAGGACGATCAAGGGGCTCGGAGCTCTTGCGGGAGTCATGGCCATACACTTTTTGCTGATCGTAAGGCAGCCTAATCTGTCCACTGCGATCGTTGTGGCAGCTATCATGTTCGCTATCATGATCGTCGCGGGACTGCATCTGGCGTTTCTCGGAGTGCCGGTCGCAGCAGCGGTAGCAGGATATTTTTACATCATAACCTACAAGACGCCGTACCACTGGTATCAGCGTCTGACAAGCTTTGTCGATCCTTTTCTCGACAGGCAGGGTGATGGATACCAGGTGACGCAGGGCCTGATCGCGCTCGGCAACGGCGGGCTCAAGGGCCTTGGCTTCGGCAGGAGCGTCGCAAAGAACCTGTACCTGCCTGAGCCGCAAAACGATTTCATCCTGGCGATACTTGGCGAGGAGCTTGGATATATCGGCTTCCTCATCCTGATGGCTGTATATATGTTTCTCCTGTTCAGACTGATCATGATAGCTATGAGGGCAAGAGACAGGCTGGGATTCTATCTCGCTACGGGCGTTGCCGTAATGCTGGGACTCCAGGTCATCATCAATGTAGCCGTAGTAACATCGTCCATGCCGGCGACCGGCATCACTCTGCCGTTCATCAGCTATGGCGGTACTTCGATATGGTCGTTTATGATGGCCGTCGGAATAGCGCTGAACGTTTCCAAACGCAGCAACAGTAAGATCGCGGCGCAGCAATAAAGATAATAATAAAAGATAAAGATAACTTTACTGAAAAACAGCATTAATAAAAAAGGATGGGCATTAAATGAGGATCGTACTGACAGGCGGAGCCACGGGCGGACATATTTACCCGGCTCTCGCTATTGGGGATGCATTCAGGAAACATGATCCGGGATGCGACATTATATATATAGCAAGCGGAAAAGAACTCGAAAAAAAGATCATTCCCGATCACGGCTATGAGCTCTTTGAGGTAAAGACGGTGCCTCTTGACAGAAGAAACATCGTCAAGCTGGCAGGCACGGTTTGCGGCACGCTTCAGGGCAGGCAGCAGGCTATGAAGATAATAAAGAAATTCAGACCGGATGTCGTGATAAGCACAGGCAGCTATGTAAGCGTACCTGTAGTTCTGGCGGGACACAGCTGCGGCGCGGCGGTATATCTGCACGAGCAGAACGGATATCCGGGTGTTTCAAATAAATTCCTCTCGAGATTCGCGAAACGCGTTTTTTTGGGATTCGATGCGGCGAGAGAGTATTTTCCTGACAGCTCCAAGCTTATCTACAGCGGAAATCCGGTAAGGGAGGAGTTTTCGGGCAGAGAAAGGGCTGCTGACAGAGAGGCTCTCGGAATACCTCAGGATGATCTGGTGATCATGGTGTTCGGAGGCAGCCTCGGATCAGAGATGACTAATACCATTGGCGAAATGGCAGCCCGCAAATATGCTGACAAGCCGGGATATACTGTCATATGGGGTACCGGCAGCATGTATTACGAGGAGATCACTGAAAAACTGAGCCGCGAAGGCTTTGCGCCCGGTAATGTGAGGATTTCCGATTACATCAGGAACATGCCTCAGGTGCTGAGCGCGGCGGATATAAGCGTGAGCAGGAGCGGAGCACTCTCGACTGCGGAGACGACCATGGTAGGGAGGGCGGCGATATTCGTTCCTTCGCCTAATGTCACGGCAGACCATCAGTATTACAATGCCAAGGCGGTCGCGGATCATGGCGGCGCGTTTATTGTAAGGGAATCTGAGAGGACCGTTGAAGAGATAGACAGCATACTGGATTCTCTTGACGGGGACAGAGAACAGATCAGACGGATGGAGGCGCTGAGCAGGAGCGTTGCGCCTGTTGACGCGACAGATATCATTTATAACACGGTTTTGGAGACCTGCAGATAGTGGCACGAAGAACTAAGGAGCTGGTCATACAGCCTGATGAGGAACTGAATACAGACAGCTACGGACCGGAGCATTACCTGACGGACGAATATACTCAGGAAGGATCTGATGCCGGAGAAGAATATCAGGAAGCATATGACGCTGAATCGTATGACACTGAATCGTATGATCCGGAAGCATATGAAGAGTATGATGAGGAAGCTGATGATGAGGACGGCTGGCAGACTCTCGAGGAGGTGCTCGAGAGAGATGATCCCGATGGTGATGATGAACCATATGCGGATGATGGATATGAGGAGCATAGCGCGGATGATGGATATGAGGAGCATAGCGCGGATGATGCAGACGGATCCTCGGATGATTCAGACGAATATGCTGACAGCGGAGCTGATGCAGACGGATCGTCGTATGGACTGGGCGAGGACGATTACTACGATCTTGACGAGATAGCCGAGATCAGAGAAAAGATACTCGAGCGCAAGAAGGAACAGGCTGTCAGAGCGAGAAACGCGAGACTGAGACTGCTGTCGATCATCCTGATCGCTGTACTTTCGGTAGCTGCGTTCATATTTTCGCTCTCCGGATTCTTTACAGTCGCGTATATCGAGGTAAAGGGCAACTCGCATTTTACCGGAGAAGAGATCCGAAATATCGCGCATGCTGTTCCGGGACACAACATCATATACGATCCGGGCAAAAAACAGATAACGGAGTATCTGGAACAGAATCCGTATATAAAGACGGCCAGGGTCGGCCGGAAGCTGCCGTCAACTCTGGTAATAACAGTTGAAGAGAGAGACGAGAATTTCGCATTCAGATACGATGATGATTACCTCATAATGGATGAGGACGGCATCCTGCTCAGAAAGAGCAGGACGGAACCGAAGCTGACGATGGTATCGGGCATGATCGTCAACAGGATCAAGCTCGGGGAAGTGATAGGCACCGAAATACAGCCTGTGTTTGACAATCTGATCGAACTGATGAAGGAAGTGAAAAAAGGCGACATGTATTTTGTCAGCATAGATATCAGCGATATGGCAGGCGGCGGAAACAATGTCAAGGCGAATATCTTCGATACGCTTGTCGTTGATACGGACTACGATACACTGCTTGACGCAGTCAAGACAGGCAAACTGCATTTTATCGTTTCCAAGCTGGCGGATATGGGTATCAAGAGAGGGACTATCAGATTCAACGAGGGCGGAACAGCCTCATATCAGCCGGCATTCTGAGCGATACAATTCACCGATCAGCCGGCCTGACGCGATTCGCCTGCCGCGCGGCCGATGTGTCGTGAGCGAGGAACCAATCGGAGCGACCCATTTGGCAAGTAGCTCCGTTGGTCTCCGCAGCGAGGGACACATCGTGACAGCGGCTTTGCATCGGTACGACTGAATGCAAGTAATGCTATCGTACGGTGGCTGATCGGTGAATTGAAACTTCTGAGCTTGCTGTGATAAATTTTTTCATCTTAAGGTAATGCAATAATTTAATGCTTATGATAATATAAGGGTTCGGAAAAGAATGCAGGATGGGATGAAGAATGATTCTCAGCAATGAATACGGTATCGATCCGGGATCGTACGCCATTAAAATATATGACCGCGATAACGAAAGGTTCTACTCGGATCACAATGCCCTTGCCTGTGATATGGCCGGTCATGTGATCGCCTATGGTCAGAGCGCCTATGAGATGAAAGGATCTACGCCCCGCAGCATCACTATCAAGAATTCGGTCCAGGCGGGAAAGATCACAGACGTCCTGCTGCTCGAAGCGATCATTGAGCCGCTGCTTTACAGAGACCGCCGTTTTCTCGGCATCCGTCCTTCCATTTATTTTTCCGTTCCTGCAGATATGACGGAGATCGAGCGCCGCGCCTATGCTTCGATCTCAAAACGAGGGAAGCTGAAGAACTGTAATGTTTTTCTCGTGGAAAGAGCCTTTGCCGATGCATTTGCGCTCGGCCTTTCCGTAAAAGACGCCAAAGGGATCATGGTACTCAATATCGGTTCCTCCCAGACGACCGCCTCGGTCAGCTCAAACGGAAGGATCATTCT